>JBEBUB010000008.1:0-30718 GCA_040393445.1 Flavobacterium beibuense | reverse complement strand
GAATCACATTATGAGTTTGTGCTTCGATAAGCTCTAAGGCATAGATAATTCTCGTGCACCACCCGCACCAAGTTCCTGTGAAATCTTCTACCAAAACTTTATGTTTGAAATAAAGGGCCTCGTAGTCGATTCCTTCCACTACATTTACAGTTTTCGGGTCACTCAAAAATTCTCTGTTATTTACTACATATTTCGCATACACTTCAAAAGTTCCCAATTCGGTCGGCGTAAATATATTTGATTCTAATTCCACATTATTAATATACAAAACCGACTGTTCTGTAATATCTTCACCTGCATTATTGGTCACTTTAAAAATGATTACTTCTTGCTCCTCAGGATTAACGCTTAATGGCACATTATATCTGTCCGGAATCAACGAAATCAAACTCATCTGATTGCTGTAAATATGGTCATCATCATTTTCATTTCCTCCACAAGAAACCAACACTAAAGCGATGCAAATTGTCGATAGCAAATAGTTAAAATATTTTTTCATCGGAATAAAGTTTTTTTGCAAATATAAATTATTTAGTTGTGAAATAATATATTTTTTGAGTTGACCAAAATCGGAATACTATTTGTTTTATATTTGTCATTCTAATTAAAAATCACAGACATAATGAAAAAGTTTTTCTTTGTGAGCTTTTTGCTTGTGGGTATGTCAGTTTGGGCACAACAAAGCAAAATGCCGAATGTAGTTCTTAAAAATTTAGACGGAAAAGATGTTAATCTTTCTAAATTCAATTCTACGAAACATCCTGTTATTATCAGTTTTTGGGCTACATGGTGTGGGCCTTGTATCAACGAACTTTCTGCTATTCACAATGTATATGAAAAATGGCAAAAAGAATTGGGTGTAGAGCTTATTGCTGTCTCAATTGATGATGCTAAAACCAAAAAAAGAGTAAAACCAATGGTGAACGGAAAAGCTTGGGATTATGAAATTCTTCTTGACGAAAACCACCAACTCAAAAGAACTTTAAACATCGTAAATGTACCTTATACTATTGTGCTTCACAACGGAAAAGTAATCTATGAACACTCAAACTACACTCCGGGAGCAGAAAACGAAATGTATAAAGTTATCAAAGAACACGTAAAATAAGCTATGTCAAAAAAATTACTGACTCTTTCTTTTTGTTTGGGAGCTCTTTTGGCTACTGCTCAAGAAGAACAAGAAGCAACACAAAACAAAGGCCAACTCAATGTTGGGTTCGAATCAAATGCTCAATGGTATATTGACGACAACAAAATTCAGATTTCTGAGATTAATGCTGAAGAACGTATTCGCTCAAACAGTTATCTGAAGCTCGATTATTTCATCAAAAACTGGGAATTCGGGTTACAAGCAGAGTCTTATACGCCTAAAGCATTATTGAATTATGCTCCCGGATTAGAAAAAACCGATGTCGGAACCATGTATGCTCGATATAACAATACGGAACTTGGTCTGAACGTAACGGCAGGACATTTTTATGAGCAATTCGGAAGCGGACTTGCTCTTCGTTCTTGGGAAGACAGACAACTCGGAATCAACAATGCTCTATTTGGAGGAAGAGTAAAATACGACACCGGAACAGGTATTAATGCTACGATTCTTGGAGGAAAGCAACGTATCGGGATGGGATTCGATTTGGCTGACTCATTCATCTCAGGAGCAGATTTAGGCATAAGCATTTCTGAACTGAGCAATATGGAAAACACAGATTTGAATGTCGGAGCAAGTTTTGTGAGCCGTTATGAAAATCTTCAGGATTTGTATCCGGAATTAGACAAAACAACCAATATGTACTCTTTTAGAGCCGATATGACTCAAGGTAATTTTTACATCGGAGCCGAATATGTTTACAAAACCGATGACGCTCTGGTAGAAGGTCAGGAGGTTGTTCAAAGCATTTTAGAAGACAAACAATATGACGGAAATGCCTTGCTTATCAATATGGGGTATTCTCAAAGAGGTTTTGGTCTTGATATCAATTTGAGAAGACTTCAAAACATCGGGATGTTCTCAGAAAGAAACCTAACCGGAAATACTTTCAACACAGGTGTGGTGAACTACGTTCCGGCTCTAACGAAACAGTATGATTTTGCCCTTCAAAACATCTATGTTTATCAAGTAGCTTCTGTAACTTCTTTTTCGCCGTATTTAAAACCGGGAGAAATTGGCGGTCAATTTGATTTGTATTACCAATTCAAAAAAGACACTCCGATGGGTGGAAAACACGGAACTTATTTCGCTGTAAACGGTTCTTTCTGGAATGCTCTAGACTACCAAGATTTGGATATGGAAAACAGAGAAGTAAGCTCAGGATTTTTCGATTTCGGAAGAAAATACTATAACGACTTAGCTTTCGAAATGCGAAAAAAACACTCTGACAAATGGCAGTCCATCTTTATGGTAATGGGACAATATTACAACAAAAAATATATTGAAGATGCCTCAGGAGAACTTAAAACGTATGTTGCAGGAGCCGATGTGATTTACAAAATCAACGACATTCAATCTATCAGAGTTATCGGGCAACACCTGTGGGCAGATGGCGATAAAAAGAATTGGGTTGCTGGGACTCTAGAGTATGTCCCGTCTATGAAATGGTCTTTCTATGTTCAGGATTTATATAATTACGGAAACGACAAAGAAGATGACCGAATTCATTATTATAGCGTTGGAGGAGCTTTCGTAAAAGGTGCTACTCGTATCGGAATGAGCTACGGAAGACAAAGAGGAGGAATGATTTGCGTAGGTGGTGTTTGTCGTTTGGTTCCTGAATCTTCAGGTCTTACTTTAAACATCAGTACGAATTTCTAGTACTAAAAATATTTAAGGATAAAAAAATCCGCAAGCCAAAAGGTTTGCGGATTTTTTGTTATAAAATAAAAACTGCTATTCCGTTTTAGCCATTTTTCCTTTTTGTGAAGTCTCCACATTGCGTTCAATAGTGTGTCCCGGTCGTGACCATTTTGGTTTTTCACCTAACGGTTGATATTGAGAATCGGCTGCTTCAACAGTTTTTGGTTGAGAGATTTTCGTAAATGGTTTTTGAGGTTGTAGGCCCAACATCTCAAACATTTTCATATCCTCATTCACATCCGGATTCGGAGTAGTAAGGAGTTTATCTCCTGCAAAAATCGAGTTGGCTCCTGCAAAAAAGCACATCGCTTGTCCTTCTCTACTCATTTGAGTTCTTCCTGCAGAAAGACGTACTTGGGTTTCAGGCATCACAATTCGAGTAGTAGCAACCATTCGAATCATTTCCCAGATTTCAACCGGTTTTTCATCTTCCATCGGAGTTCCCTCAACTGCTACCAAAGCATTGATAGGCACAGATTCCGGTTGTGGGCTAAGCGAAGCCAAAGCTACTAGCATACCTGCACGGTCTTCAACAGTTTCTCCCATCCCGATAATTCCACCACTACAAACTGTAACGTTAGTTTTTCTAACATTCTCGATTGTTTTCAAACGGTCTTCATAACCTCGGGTCGAGATAACTTCTTTATAATATTCTTCTGAGGTATCCAGGTTATGGTTATAAGCATACAGTCCTGCTTCTGCTAATCGTTTTGCTTGATTTTCCGTAAGCATCCCGAGCGTGCAACAAACCTCCATATCCAATTTGTTGATAGTTCTTACCATCTCTAGCACTTCGTCAAATTCAGGTCCGTCTTTTACGTTTCTCCAAGCAGCACCCATACAAACTCGTGAAGAACCTCCAGCTTTTGCTCTTAGAGCCTGAGCTTTCACTTGGCTCACAGACATCAAATCATTTCCTTCAATATCTGTATGATAACGAGCTGCCTGAGGGCAATAACCGCAATCTTCAGGGCATCCACCTGTCTTGATAGACAGCAAAGTAGAAACCTGAACTACGTTTGGGTCATGATGTTTTCTGTGAATTGAGGCTGCTTCATAAAGCAAATCCATTAAGGGTTTATTATAGAGAGCGATGATTTCTTCTTTCGTCCAGTCGTGTCTAATGTTACTCATAAAAGATGTTTAAATTCGTCCAAAAATAGTTCATTTTAACTTATGCCCCAAATTAGTATTTAATTAAATTAAAAGTGGAACAAATAAATTACCTTTGCACCTGAATTATAATAAGATGAGATTACACAGAAATTTAGTTTACACTACCATTGATTCGTTGAATGCTATTTTCAACGAAAAAGAATATGCAGATAAAGTAGTGCAAAGAGCACTCAAAAAAGATAAACGTTGGGGAAGTCACGACAGAAAATTCGTAGCAGAAACAATCTACGAAATCGTACGTTGGAAAAGACTATATGCTGAAATTGCAGAAGTTAAAGAGCCGTTTAACAGAGATGAAATTTGGAGAATGTTTGCCGTATGGGCTGTGCTTCGTGGCTATCCAATTCCGGATTGGAGACAGCTGGAAGGCACTCCAGAGAGAAGAATTAAAGGCCGTTTTGACACTCTATCAAAAGACAGACGTTATAGAGAATCTATCCCGGATTGGATGGATGAATTAGGTGTAAAAGAGCTTGGCGAAGAGGTTTGGTCTAGAGAAATCGCTGCTCAAAACCAACCGGCCAAAGTGGTTCTTCGTGTGAATACCTTAAAAACCACAAAACAAAAATTGCGTGCCATTTTGATGGATAATGACATCGAAACCGAATTTTTGAAAGATGCTCCCGATGCCTTAGTTCTAAAAGAAAGAGCGAATGTGTTTTTGACCGATGCTTTCAAACAAGGACTTTTTGAAGTGCAAGATGCCTCGTCTCAAAAGGTGGCTTATTTGCTTGATGTAAAACCGGGAATGCGAGTGGTGGATGCTTGTGCTGGAGCTGGAGGAAAAACCCTACACATGGCTTCGCTTATGGAAAACAAAGGGCAAATCATCGCTATGGATATTTACGAAAGTAAATTGAAACAGCTTAAATTAAGAGCCAAACGAAACGGTGTTTTCAACTTTGATTACCGTATTATCGACTCTACAAAAGTTATCAAAAAACTACACGAAAAAGCAGATAGAGTCTTGATTGATGCTCCTTGTAGCGGATTGGGAGTTCTGAAAAGAAATCCGGATGCTAAATGGAAATTAGAGCCTGAATTTATTGATAATATCAAAAAAGTACAGGAACAAGTATTGAATGACTATTCTAAAATCGTAAAAGTTGGAGGAAAATTAGTGTATGCTACTTGTTCGATTTTGCCAAGCGAAAATCAAGAACAAGTAAAAAAGTTCCTAAACTCAGAAAACGGAAAAGGATTTAAATTCATCAAAGAAGAAAAAATCTTAGCTCATCAATCTGGTTTTGACGGATTCTATATGTGCTTGATGGAAAGAATCAGCTAATCTGACAAAATTTCATTTCGAATTTTAAAAAATTGTTAAACCTTGTTAACCAGCCGTTAACAAGGTTTTTTGGTATAAAAAATGATGTAATTTTAGAGTTGAATTTTAAAATTGCTCAAATTATGAAAAGATTTTCATCCTTACTTTTGGTTGCTCTTATGAGCGGAGGAATCACTCTGGGAGCATATAAATTATTTATTGAAAAACCATCTGAACAAAAAAGCGGAATTACAACAATTTCTACAATTCCGACCGCTAACTTCAGAAATGTTGGTTTTACAGCAGAAGCACCTGACTTTACTGAAGCAGCGGAATTAGCCATAAACTCTGTTGTTCACGTAAAAAACGTCTCTTACAGACAAGTTAACGACCCCATTATGGAATTCTTTTACGGATATCGTGGCGGACAACAACAAGCACAAATCGGGACAGGTTCTGGAGTTATCATCTCAGAAGACGGATATATCGTGACCAACAATCACGTAATCAACAATGCTTCTGAAATCGAAATCACCCTTAACAACAAAAAGGCCTACAAAGCAAAACTAATCGGGACAGACTCTCAGATGGACATCGCTCTTTTAAAAATCGATGCTAACGAAAAACTGCCTTACACCATTTTCGGAGATTCAGATAACGTAAGAGTCGGAGAATGGGTTTTGGCTGTCGGAAATCCGTATAATCTGAATTCAACCGTTACAGCAGGAATTATTTCTGCCAAAGCCAGAAATGTAGGTAATTCGATGCAAAATAATATTCAATCGTTCATTCAAACTGATGCTGTGGTTAACCCCGGAAACAGTGGTGGAGCTTTAGTAAACACTCGTGGAGAACTCATCGGAATCAACACAATGATTTCTTCGACCACCGGTTCTTACGTAGGTTATTCTTTTGCCGTACCTTCAAACATTACCCGAAAAATCATTGAAGACATTATGGAGTTTGGTAATGTTCAAAGAGGTGTTTTGGGTGTAAGAGGAGGCGAACTGAATCAAGCCGTAGCAGAAGAATTAGGACTTAACAGAACGCAAGGTTTCTACGTATCAGACGTAACCAAAGGTTCAGGTGCTGAAAAAGCCGGACTTAAAAAAGGGGACGTTATCATCAAAATTGACAACCAACAAATCAATTCGTTTGCCGAACTCACTGGATACATTTCGACCAAAAGACCTGATGATGTAGTGAATGTATATCTTATCAGAAACGGAAAAGAAGTAGAAACTTCCGTAAAACTTACCAAATCAGAATTACTCACCACCGAATTTTTCGGAATGGAAGTAGAAGATCTATCAAGTGCCGACAAAAAGAAATTCGGAGTTAATTATGGAGTAAAAGTCAAAGAAAGTGATGAGTTTGAAGAAGTAAAAGGAAAAGTTATCCTTTCGGTAAACGGAGTAAAAGTTCCGAATACACAAACGCTCAACGAAATTATGGCCAGAAAACGAGCTAACACTCCTACTCGAATCGAACTCTTGAATCAAAACGGAGAAATCGAAAGATATATTATCAGATAAACATTCATTCGTTTAACTGAAAAACAATCCAAGTAGCTTTTACTTGGATTGTTTTTTATATTCATTTTTGTTTTATATTCATTTTTTGTACATATATTTGTACAAATAAAAACACACGCTATGTTAATCGCAAATATTTCTGATTTCAGAAAAGACATAAAATCATATCTAGACAGAGTTGCCAAAAATTTGGAAACTCTTATTATAAACCGTGGTAAAGATTCCGGAATTGTCGTTATGTCTTTGGAAGAATACAACTCTTTGATGGCTACAAGTCACGAATTATCTTCTCGTAAAAACGAAAAGCGATTAGATTCGGCTATTGAAAAATTAAAATCAAATCAATCGTTTGAGAAAGATTTAATTGAAGAATAATGAGATATGTGTTTGTCGACGAGTCGTGGGAAGATTATTTATATTGGCAAAAAACCGATAAGCGGAAAGTCAAAAAAATAAACGACCTTTTGAAAGACATTGCTAGAAATCCGTTTGAAGGACTCGGAAAACCCGAACCTCTCAAACATAAATATTCCGGATTTTGGTCAAGACGAATTGACGAAGAACACAGATTAATTTATCGCTATGAAGAAGATGAAATCCAAATCGTGAAGTGCAGGTTTCATTATGATTAAACTCCATTTAACATTAAACTTTAAACCAGCTTATGACTTCAAGACCCAACGGCTCCTTATACACTAAAATCGAAAACAAAATAGCTACAGTAGAATTCGGGCATCCGCAAAGTAACTCTTTCCCGGGAGAGCTTTTAGATAGATTAACTAAAGAGTTGAACGCTTTAAGCGAAAACCCTGATGTCAACCTTATCCTTTTGAAGAGCGAAGGTGAAGGTGCTTTTTGTGCCGGAGCTAGTTTTGACGAATTATTAGCTGTTAACGATACAGAAACCGGACGAAAATTCTTTTCCGGGTTTGCCAATGTGATTAACGCAATGCGAAAATGCTCCAAAATTATCGTCAGCAGAATTCACGGAAAAGCTGTTGGTGGTGGTGTCGGGATTATTTCGGCTTGTGATTATGCTTTGGCTACAGATACTGCTGCGGTCAAACTATCAGAACTAGCTATCGGAATCGGTCCTTTTGTGATTGAACCCGCTGTTTCACGAAAAATCGGAAAATCGGCTATGAGCGAAATGACCTTAGCACCACATCAATGGAAAAACGCATATTGGGCAAAAAGTAAAGGCCTCTATGCCGAAGTGTATGAATCCGTAAATGATTTAGATAAAGAACTCAATATTTTCTGCTCGAAACTGGCAGAATGCAATCCGGAAGCTTTATTTGAAATGAAAAAAGTAATCTGGGAAGGCACCGAAAATTGGGATACGCTACTTTATGAAAGAGCTGCCATTTCAGGAAGGCTTGTTCTTTCTGATTTCACGAAAGAAGCTTTATCAAAATTCAAGAAATAAAAAATGTCCCGAAATCGGGACATTTTATTTTAGTTTACTTGTGAAATTCGAAGTGTGTTTACCATTCCTTTTTCAACAACCGGCATGGCTGCAAGGTTGACAACCATATCACCACTTTCGACATAGTTATATTGTTGTGCTATTTTGTTGATATCTTCAACGGTGTCGTCTGTGCTCACAGATTTGTCATAATAAAAAGCATTCACTCCCCAAAGCAGATTCATCTGAGTTAAAATTCTTCTATTTGACGTAAAAACCAAAATGTGTGCATGAGGTCTCCAAGCTGAAATCTGGAAGGCCGTATAACCACTATTCGTAAGAGTCGTAACCACTTTCGCATTAATCTCGTCAGCCATTTGAGCCGCATGATAACAAATCGATTTGGTGATAAAACGTTTGGTTCTGGTTTGTGGAATATTTTTCGGAACCTGAATCAGTGGAGAATCTTCAACTGCCTCGATAATCTGAGTCATTTTTTTAATTACCTCAACCGGATAATTTCCTACCGAAGTCTCTCCGGAAAGCATCACAGCATCTGCTCCGTCCATAACTGAATTGGCTACGTCATTCACCTCAGCACGAGTTGGCGTAAGGCTTGTAATCATGGTTTCCATCATCTGGGTAGCAATAATTACAGGAATTCTAGCAGATTTAGCTCTATTCACTAATTTTTTCTGAATAAGTGGCACTTCATGAGCCGGAAGTTCTACTCCCAAATCACCTCTAGCCACCATGAGTCCGTCACAGAAAGCGACAATTCTGTCAATATTCTCAACGGCTTCAGGTTTTTCGATTTTAGCTATAATCGGAATTTTATGTTTAGAATGATTTGCTATCAAATCTTGGAGTTCTTCTAAATCTTTAGGAGTTCTCACAAACGAAAGCGCTATCCAATCTACTTGATTATCGATAGCAAAAAGAGCATCTTTAATATCTTTTTCAGTAAGAGCCGGAAGCGATACATTCGTATTCGGAAGGTTTACTCCTTTTTTTGATTTTAAAGGACCTCCTTGAATAACCGTAGCTTTTACTTCTGTGTTTTCATCAGTTTCAAGAACTTCAAAAATAAGTTTTCCGTCATCAAGCAAGATTCTTTCACCTGGTTTTACGTCTTTCGGGAACTCTTTATAGTTCATATAAACTCTTTCGGCTGTTCCGTGAACGTTTTCAGCAGTTGTGAAGGTGATTATGTCACCTGGATTCACCACTACGTCTTCTTTCATAATCCCAACACGAAGTTTAGGACCTTGAAGATCCGCTAAAATTGACGTATTATAACCGTGTTTTTGATTTAAGTTTCGAATGATATCAATTTTAGATTTGACATCACTATAATCTGCATGCGAAAAATTGATACGAAAAACGTTTACTCCTTCATCAATCATTTTTTTGATAACATCTTCCGTACTACAGGCTGGGCCTAATGTTGCTACAATTTTTGTTTTTTTTCGGGTGGACATTTTCTTTAAAAAATTAAGTGGTTTTTTGACTTTATCCGCTCTATATCTACGATAAAAGCAGCAGTCACTTTTTCTATTTCTTGGATTTTGTTTGAAATTTCGACAGCCTCATCCTCTGTTTCCATTTCTTCTATTTTCAGAAAATAATCAACGTTTTTGAATTCCGGAATCAAGAAAACTTTTTTCTTTTGAGGTTCTTCAAAAACAAAGAAACCATCTTGAGCTTGTTCTGCCTCTATCCTTTTTTGGTTCTGAATCAGACTCCAAAACAGTCCGCATTTTTCGTCTTCAAAACTGAATTTCGAATAAGCAACTTCAACAGCATCAGTATTTGAAATAACCTCTTCTTTATCCTTTTTCAACGAAATTTTTAGCTGGGAATTGATAAGAAAAGCCAGATGATAATCTTCTAGTGTAGTGTGAATGGCTATCAGATTATAATCTATTTCATTAAAATCCTGTATATTGAGTTTATGGATTTTCATACCGATTTTTTGTCTTAAAATAAACAAAATCAGATGTAAATATACACAATATATTTCACTATAAAAACCACTTCACAAAAGTTTAATATAACTTTTCCAACGAAAACGATGTAGTTGTTTCAATACTTCCGAAAGGGAATTTCAAGAAAATAGTCGTTACTTTTTCTTGGTTTCGATATGATTCTGTAGTGAAAAATAAGCTCTTTTTGAGGCGATTTCTTCTGCTTTTTTCTTAGACGTAGCTCTGGCTTTGGCAACCACTTTGTTGTCTATATAGAGTTGAGCCCAAAAGTGTTTTTGAATATCTGCACTGTCTTCTTGACCGGTTTTCAGTTCAAAAGTTTTTTTATTTTTCTGACACCACTCAATTAAAAGACTCTTATAACTGATGATTTTCCCTTCGAGTTTCTCGATATCAACATAAGGCATGATGAGTTTTTTCTGGATGAATTTCTCACAAACCAAATAGCCTCTATCCAAATAAATAGCACCTACAAGAGCTTCAAAAAGGTTTCCGTAGATGTTTTCACCGAATTGTTTTTGAGAAACTATTTTTCCCGAAACAAGTTCGATAAGACCTAAATCTTTACCTAAGTTGTTCAAGTTTTCACGACTCACGATTTTAGATCGCATTTTGGTCAAATAACCTTCGTCCTGATTGGGAACTTGGTTAAAAAGATGAGCTGCAATCACACTTCCGAGCATAGCATCACCCAAGAACTCTAACCTCTCATAACTGATAATATTCCCTTTATCGTCTGTCTTGTTTGCTGAACGATGCGTAAAAGCTCTTTGATAAATATCGAGATTTTGAGGTTTGAATCCTGTAATCTTATGAATTTGTCCAAAAAAAATCCCGTCTTGTTCAGTACGGGAAGTTTTTAGTATTTTCTTTAAAAAGTTCATTTCTAAATTAGAAATCTAATTTTTTAACTAATACACAAGCATTGTGCCCACCAAATCCGAACGTATTGCTCATAACTACTTTCATGTCTCTTTTTTGAGCTTTGTTGAAAGTAAAATTCAGTTTCGGGTCAATGTTTTCATCATCCGTAAAGTGGTTGATGGTTGGAGGCACGATTCCGTGTTTGATAGACAAGATACAAGAAATTGCCTCAATAGCTCCTGTTGCTCCAAGTAAATGTCCTGTCATAGACTTGGTAGAGTTCAGATTCAATGTATAAGCATGTTCTCCGAAAACTTCAAGAATCGCTTTACTTTCTGCAATATCTCCAAGTGGTGTCGATGTTCCGTGCATATTCACTCCATCAACATCTGTTGGTTTAAGACCTGCATCTCTCAAGCAATTAATCATTACGTTTTTCGCTCCTAATCCTTCCGGATGTGGTGCTGTAAGGTGATAAGCATCCGCAGACATTCCTCCTCCTCCTATTTCGCAATAGATTTTTGCTCCTCTAGCTTTTGCATGTTCGTATTCTTCTAAAACTAGTGCTCCTGCTCCTTCTCCAAGAACAAATCCTTCCCTGTCTTTGTCCATTGGTCTCGAAGCTGTTTTCGGGTCATCATTTCTAGTAGAAAGTGCATGCATAGCGTTAAATCCTCCGATTCCTGCAATAGTTACAGCAGCCTCAGAACCTCCTGTTAGCATCACATCTGCATGACCTAAACGGATATAATTGAAAGCATCAATAATAGCGTTGGTCGATGAAGCACAAGCAGAAACAGTTGTGAAGTTAGGGCCTCGAAGTCCGTATTTCATTGAAATAAGACCTCCAGCAATATCTGCAATCATCTTCGGTATAAAAAACGGATTGAATTTCGGAGTTCCGTCACCTTGATTGAATCCGGTAACTTCGTCTTGAAACGTTTGCAATCCTCCGATTCCTGAACCCCAGATAACTCCGGCTCTGTCTGCATCGAGTTTGTCAAAATCAAAATTAGCATCTTCCATAGCCTCAGTAGCCGTAACCATAGCATACTGAGAATATTTATCCATTTTTCTGGCTTCTTTGCGGTCGATGAAATCTTCAACATTAAAATTTTTCAGCTCACAAGCGAACTGTGTTTTAAATTTAGAAGCATCAAAATAAGTGATTGGAGCAGCTCCGCTTACTCCATTTATAAGACTATTCCAATATTCCTCTACAGTATTTCCGATAGGTGTAAGTGCTCCCAATCCGGTAACTACAACTCGTCTTAAAGCCATATTCTAAAATTTTAATATTTCAAAAAACCCATATCCGTTCCGAAAAAGTTTATCTTGACCAAGAACTAATATGGGTGTTACAGTAAATATATACGTAATAAAAAGCGGTGCTTGACCTCTTTTGTGTTTTGTAAACAAAATAACACATCTTGTGTTTAGGATATCCTAACACAAGATGTTTGTGTTATTACTTTTTAGCCTCTTCGATATAAGAGATTGCCTGACCAACAGTTGCGATGTTTTCTGCTTGGTCATCCGGAATTTGAATATCAAATTCTTTTTCAAACTCCATAATAAGCTCAACAGTATCCAAAGAATCTGCTCCTAAATCGTTTGTGAAGCTAGCCTCAGTTACTACTTCGTTCTCGTCAACTCCTAATTTGTCCACGATAATCGCTTTAACTCTTGATGCAATGTCTGACATAATTTTCTGTTTTTAGTATTTGAATTAGGTCGCAAAATTAAAAAATTTATTTTAAATCGCTATCTTTACCTGAATAATATGGTGCAAGATAAACTTTTTTTTTCAAATACAAATACAGCGACTTCTTTTTATGGCTAATAATTCGTTTTTTTGCAGTTAAATTTTCCACATGAAAAACATCCTTATTTTTGCCTCTGGGTCGGGTTCTAATGCAGAAACTATAATCAACCATTTTCAACACAACACTGAGGTTTGTGTTGTTGGCATTTTTACCAATAAGCTGGATGCAGGAGTTATCGAAAGAGCAAAAAAATATAATATCCCGAGTGAAGTTTTCTCAAAAACTGAGTTTTCAGAAGAAAGTTTCCTTGAAAAAGTAAATTCATATAATCCTGACCTTATCGTTCTGGCTGGATTCTTATTGAAAGTTCCAGATTACCTCATTAAAGCTTTTCCTGACAAAATCGTAAACATTCACCCCGCCCTACTCCCAAAATATGGAGGAAAAGGAATGTATGGCATCAACGTTCACAGAGCGGTTTTTGAAAATAAAGACACTGAATCAGGATTGACTATTCATTTTGTAAACGAACATTATGATGAAGGAAATATCATATTTCAAGACCGCATAAATGTTACCGATTGCAATTCGCCTGAAGAAATAGCTGCTAAAGTCCTTACGCTAGAACACAAAAATTATCCTGTTGTAGTTGAGAAAGTATTAGGATTAGAGTAGTAAAATTCAAGACATATTAAAGGGTATTGACTCAAAGTAAACACTCCTTATTTTTGGTTATATTCACATTTCAATAATAGAATTCATAAATTAAAATGTACGAAGTCCATATATATACAGACGGAGCTGCAAAGGGCAATCCCGGAAAAGGAGGCTATGGCGTAGTGATGGAAGTCCCGAATTCAACCTACAAAAAGGAGTTTTATGAAGGCTTCAGACACACCACCAATAACCGTATGGAGCTTTTGGCTGTTATTGTGGGGCTTGAAAAACTCAAAAAACCAAACACAAGAGTATTGGTTATTTCAGACAGTAAATATGTGGTAGATGCCGTGAATCAAAAATGGATTTTGGGTTGGGAAAAGAAAAACTTCAAAGGAGTAAAAAATCCTGATTTATGGATGCGATTCCTAAAGATTTACCGCAAACATAAAGTGGACTTTAAATGGATAAAAGGCCACAACAACCATCCGCAAAACGAAAGATGTGACCAACTGGCTGTTTTTGCGGCCAGTCAAGAGAAATTATCTATCGATACTTTTTATGAAAATCAAGAATCCGGGCTCTTGTAAACCAATATTTTTAAGGCTAAAATTCTTAGCTTACATCAATTGCACAATTTTTATTTTATAAGTACCTTTGCACTCTGAATTAAATTTAAGATGAATAAACTTTTAGTTGTCGGAACAGTTGCCTTTGATGCTATTGAAACCCCTTTCGGGAAAACAGACAAAATTTTAGGTGGAGCAGGAACCTATATCGGATTATCTGCTTCTAATTTTGATGTAAGCATTGGGCTTGTATCTGTTGTAGGAGGTGATTTCCCTCAAGAATATCTGGATTTACTCTCTGATAGAGATATCGATATTTCTGGTATCGAAATCATCAAAGAAGGCAAAACATTCTTTTGGAGTGGTCGTTATCACAACGATTTGAATTCGAGAGACACTCTTGATACACAAGTTAATACTTTGGCCGACTTTCAACCTAAAGTGCCTGAGAATTTCAAAGATGCAGATATCGTAATGCTCGGAAACTTGCATCCATCAATTCAAAGTCAGGTGCTTGACCAAATGACAACGCAACCGAAGCTAATCGTTTTAGACACTATGAATTTCTGGATGGATTGTGCCCTACCTGAATTAATGGAAGTGTTAAAAAGAGTAGATGTAATCACTATCAACGATGAAGAAGCAAGACAACTCTCAGGAGAATATTCACTTGTGAAAGCTGCTGCTAAGATTCAACAAATGGGTCCTGAATATGTAGTGATTAAAAAAGGAGAACACGGAGCATTGCTATTCAACAAATCTGAAGTGTTCTTTGCCCCTGCCCTTCCGCTTGAAGAAGTATTTGACCCGACAGGAGCCGGTGATACTTTTGCAGGAGGATTTTGTGGTTATATCACGCAAAGCGAAAACATATCTTTTGACAATTTGAAGAATGCGATCATCTTTGGCTCGAATTTAGCTTCATTCTGTGTAGAAAAATTCGGGACAGAACGTATGTTAGAACTCACTGAGAGAGAATTTTTGAATAGGCTACACCAATTCCGAGCCTTGACACAATTTGACATCTCTTTAGAAAAATAATACGAACCCCTCCAGAAAGAGGGGTTTTTATGTCAACATAATAACAAAAAACAACTACTAAACACAACAAACTTTGATATGAGCGACAGTATAAAACACGAATGTGGAATTGCTCTTTTAAGACTCCTTAAACCCTTAGAATATTATAAGGAGAAATACGGAACGGCCTTCTATGGTGTAGAAAAAATGTACCTGTTGATGGAAAAACAACACAACAGAGGACAAGACGGAGCCGGTTTTGCAAGCATCAAATTTGATGTAAAACCGGGCGAACGTTACATCTCTAGAATTCGTTCTAATCAGTCGCAACCCATTCAGGATATTTTTACTCAGATTAACCAAAGAATTTCGACTTCTTTAGAACAAAATCCTCAGTTTGCTGATGATGTAAACTGGCAAAAACAAAATATTCCTTACGTTGGTGAATTGCTTTTGGGGCATGTTCGCTACGGAACTTTCGGACAAAACAATATCGAGAGTGTACACCCATTCCTACGTCAAAACAACTGGATGCACAGAAATCTGATTGTAGCAGGAAATTTCAACATGACCAACGTAAAAGAACTGTTTGACAGCCTTGTCGAACTAGGTCAGCATCCAAAAGAATTGGCTGATACGGTTACGGTTATGGAGAAAATTGGTCATTTTCTTGATGATGAAGTTGCTGATTTATACCAAGAATGTAAAGAAGAAAATATCTCTAAAAAAGAGGCTACCGCTGTTATTGCAGAACGTCTAAACATCGGAAGAATCCTTAGAAGAGCTTCTAAAAACTGGGATGGTGGTTATGCTATGGCAGGACTTCTAGGTCACGGAGATGGTTTTGTTTTTAGAGACCCGGCAGGAATCAGACCAGCCTATTTTTATCAAGATGACGAAATCGTAGTAGTGACTTCTGAACGTCCTGCGATTCAAACAGCCTTCAACATTCCGTTTGAAAAAGTACAGGAAATTAATCCGGGAAGTGCTTTAATCATCAAGAAAAACGGAAAAGTTTTCCAAGAAGAAATCATCACTCCTACCGTTAATAAAGCATGTAGCTTTGAGCGAATTTATTTCTCAAGAGGTAGCGATGCTGTTATTTATAAAGAACGTAAAGAATTAGGAAAATTGATTTTACCAAAAGTGTTGGAAGCCATTGATAACGATACAGACAATACGGTATTTTCATACATCCCGAACACGGCTGAAACTTCATTCTTCGGAATGAGCGAAGCAGCTAATGATTTTCTGAATCAGAGAAAAAATCAATACATCCTCGATAACAGAAAAACACTAACGAAAGAAAAACTAGAAGAAATTCTTTCTGTGAAAATCAGAACAGAGAAAATAGCCATTAAAGACGCTAAACTTCGTACTTTCATCACTTCTGACAATTCCAGAAATGACTTGGTAGCTCACGTTTATGACATCACTTATGGAGTGGTGAAACCTACAGACAACCTTGTTATCATTGATGATAGTATTGTGAGAGGAACAACTCTGAAGCAAAGCATCATCAGAATGTTGGATAGACTCAACCCGAAGAAAATCGTAATTGTGTCTTCTGCTCCTCAAATTCGTTATCCGGATTGTTATGGAATTGACATGGCAAAAATCGGAGATTTTGTAGCCTTTAGAGCTGCTTTAGCACTTTTGAAAGAAAGAAATCTATATCATATTGCTGAGGAAGTTTACAAAAAATCAAAAGAGCAAGAAAATCTACAAGATAGTGAAGTGGTGAACTTCGTAAAAGAAATTTATGCTCCGTTTACAGATCAGGAAATTTCAGACAAAGTTGCTGAACTTGTTGCTCCTGAAGATTTGAAAGCCGAGCTAAAAGTAATCTTCCAATCTGTAGAAGATCTTCATAAAGCTTGTCCTGAAAACCTTGGAGATTGGTATTTTACTGGAGATTACCCGACTGCTGGAGGTAATCGAGTAGTAAACCAAGCCTTCATCAACTTCTATGAAGGAAACAACCGAAGAGCTTATTAAAAATAAAAAACCCTCACTTTTGGTGAGGGTTAATTTCTTATTTCTTTACTTCTCTATTTTTTACGTATTTCTCAAGCCATTGGTCTTGTTCCCAAATCACATGAAGAATACTTTCTTTAGCCGAATATCCGTGAGATTCTTTTGGAAGTAAAACCAAACGAGTTGGAGCACCAAAGCCTTTTAGTGCATTGAAATATCTCTCACTTTGCATGGTGAATGTTCCTGAGTTATTGTCGTCATTTCCGTGAATTAAAAGTAGTGGCGTTTTCATTTTCTCCACATGCATAAACGGAGACATTTGGTTATAAACTTCAGGAGCTTCCCAATAATTTCTTTCTTCACTTTGGAAACCAAACGGAGTTAACGTACGGTTATAAGCACCACTTCTGGCAATTCCGGCAGCGAATAAATCAGAATGCGTAAGCAAATTGGCTGTCATAAAAGCTCCATACGAGTGACCTCCGACAGCTACTCTATTTCTATCAATATATCCTAAATTATCAACGGCATCAATCGCAGCTTTTGCATTAGCTACTAATTGCTCTAGGAACGTATCGTTTGGCTCTTCGTCACCTTCACCAACAATCGGGAAAGCAGCATCGTCAAGCACCACATAACCACGAGTTACCCAATAAATCGGAGAACCATAATAAGGGAACGTAAACTCATTCGGATTTGCTGTCGTCTGTCCGGCACTGCTTTTGTCTTTGTATTCAGCCGGATAAGCCCACATAATCATCGGAAGCTTTTCTTTCTTTTTCATATCATAGCCTACAGGCAAATAAAGCGTTCCTGAAAGCTCCAAACCGTCTTCTCTTTTATATTTGATAACTTCTTTATGTACGTTAGCAATTTTCTTAAACGGATTTTCGAAATCAGTAATCTGAACCGGAGCCTTTCTGTTTTTAATGTTTCTCACATAATAGTTCGGATACTCATTTTTAGATTGCATACTCACCAAAATCTCTCCTTTTTTAATGTCTAAAATAGAGCTGATATCTTCTTTTTTATCCGTAAGGTTTGATTGGTATAAACGTTTTGTTTTAAGCGTTTTCAAATTAAACTCATCGATAAAAGGGAATTGTCCTTTTTCTGTAAATCCGTCTCCGACAAGGTAAATATTATCATTTTGAATGTCTAACACATAACGACCAAATTCATTCTTTTTAGTTTCAGGATTTCCCGGATCACTATAATTATCTTGATAGTTTCTATCCCAAATAATTTGAGGTTTTTGCGAAAAGTCTGAAGGATTAAGAATATACGTTTTTGTATTTCTCGTATTCCACCAATAATCAGAAAGCAAAGCAAAGTTAGCATTACCCCAAGTGATTCCTGAATATCTCCCAATAGTTTTAGCGATTGATTGTGGTTTTCCTGAAAACGGAGCTTCAATTTGAAAAACTTCATCTCTGAACTCTACTTCAGTAGCAGGGTCTCCTCCATCAAGAGCTTCTGCATAGACTAACGTAGCCGGTTTATCAGCTCTCCAGTTTATCGAACGTTTTCCGGTTTGAACGGCCATAAATCCTTTTGGTAAATCTTCAATAAGTGGTTTTTTATCAAATTCTGAAATCAATTTTCCGTCTTTGTCATAAATCGAAGTAGTTACCGGAAATCGACCCAACGGAACGATATAAGAATAAGGTCTTTCGATAGTGGTAATCATCACATAATTTCCGTCTGGCGAAAAGCTCTCGCTTCTGTAAATCGCTTTTCCTTTCCAAAGTTGAGCATTTCCGTTAAGGTCAATTTTATACAATTCTGAAGTGGTCAGAATATCGAAATTCTCTTCATCGGTTTTGTTTTTCAACAAATCTTGGTAGGTTCTGTTTTGAGCCAAAGCTCCGTCACTTACCGTAACGATCGGGCCTGTTGGTAAAGCTATTTTCGTATCAATCAATTCCGGTTTGTCTTTCGGAAGCATTCTTACCAAAAGAGAATTTCCGTCTTTAAACCATGTGATTGGGTTTCCAAGGTTAGCATTCGCTCTGGCTTCTGTCAATTTTTTAGCCGTAAGGGTTTTGAAATCCACTACCCAAACCTCAACTCCTGTAAGCGTACTGTGAGTGAACGCCATTTTGGTCTCATCAGGGCTCCAAGCAAAATTCGTCAGTCTTGGATTATCAGGCAACCCTTTGATTTGAATCAGATTTTTATCGTGGAATTTTCTGTATTGAATGTTGTTTACATAAGTTGTTGTGCTCGAAATATTAGTTTTCGGGTTGATACGAAGTCCTGCCAAACGCATTTCTTCTTCCGAAATTTCGGCTAACGTTTTATACGTATTTCGATACATAAAAACGATTTGTTCTTTTTTGCTATCCATCGAAATAGATGGAGCTCTTTGGTAATCGACCAAATCAAGAATTTCTTGTGGTGGTTTTTGGTAGGTAATGTCTTCTTGAGCAAATCCGAAAGCGGATGCTACTAAAAATAGTAAATAAGTAAGTTTTTTCATAGTAAAAATTTTGAAGTTGACGGGTAAAGATAAATAAATTTGAAGTGATGATTCTCAACAAGTTGTTAAAACCACCTATTAATAAAAGGAAAACATTAGTTTCCTTTCAAAAAATATTCATTTTTATGGTTTAATTCTATTTTCCCCTGGTCTAAAAGTTGTTGAAGTGTTTGTAGAATTTGACTTTCAGAAAATGGCAAATGATTTTCTATTTCTCTTGACGTACGTGGTTTTTCAACTAGAAAATCGAGTACTTGTTGAGTTGTTTTTGTCCTATCAAAAGACTTTTCGTTTTTTGACATACAAGCCGAACAAATTCCACATTCAGAAGCATTTTCTTCACCAAAATATTGCATCAACAGTTGACTTTTACAAGTCTTTTTATCAGCTACATAATCAATAACAGCTTTGAGTTGCTCAACTTTCAACTTGTTTTGGGCTTCCAAATGTTTAGCAATTCGGTTAATGGTTCGTTCATCTTCTCTGATTTCATTAAATACTATCGAAGCATCATTATTTTGAGCTCTATAAGCAATGATTTCTTGATTGTTTAATTTATCAAGTAGAGATAAAACATAAGCTTCAGGCTTACCTGATTTTTTAGCAATAAAACCAGTATTTATCTGGATTTCCATATCAAAAATTCCCGGATAAGTTCTCAAAACCGTGCTGACAACTTCTTCATCATTCGGATTCAGACTGATGTATCGAATCACCTCTTTACTCGGAATGATAAACTGCATACTTACCTTTTTAGAAAACTCTTGCGAAAGCGAAATAATACTTTCTCTATCCAAAAAAGTAAGAGCATTATAGGTTTTTAGGCTTGGCAAATTATACTTCAAACAAAAATCATTGAAACTGAACGAAAATCTATCTTCGGGCAATTCGCCATAAGCGATTTGAAAGTAATTAAAGAGTTTGATATACACATCGGTCACAAACTGCTTATCAGGCAAAACCGACAAAAATTGACCTTCAGCTACTTGAATATCGTGTTTATTGACTAGTAAAACAGCTTGAGCATATTCTCTATTTCGTCCTGCACGACCTGCTTCTTGATAATAATTTTCTAGATTCTCCGGAAGTTGCGTATGGATAACCGTCTTTACATTCGGTTTATCGATTCCCATCCCGAAAGCATTGGTCGCTACGATAACTTGAACTTTTTCCTCTAGCCAAAGATTCATACTTTTCTCTTTCTCAGCATACGAAAGACCTCCGTGAAAATAAGTTGCTTTGATTCCGACATGCTCTAAGTTTCGAGCAATTTCAATAGAGGCTTTTCGGTTTCTTACATAAATAATAGCCGGTTGCTGATTTTGTTTGAGAATTTGCTCCATTTTGTATGCCTTATCCTGAACTTCCAAAACTTGATAAGACAAATTTTCTCGTTGAAACGAATCCTGAAATACTTTCGGATTTTTCATTTCCAACTGTTGTAACAAATCTTCCTGAACTCTTTTGGTAGCCGAAGCCGTGAGAGCCAAAAACGGAATCTGAGGCAAATATTGTCTAAGCTCTTTGATATGGAGATAAGCCGGACGAAAATCATGACCCCATTGTGACACACAATGAGCCTCATCTATAGCGATAAGGTTAATGTTTAAAGCCGTTATTCGTTGAAGAATCCAGTCTTGTTGCAAACGCTCTGGAGCGAGATATAGAAATTTATAATTTCCGTAAAGGGCATTATCTAGCAAATCAGAAATTTCGTTTTGACTCAAACTTCCGATAATTGCTAAGGCTTTGATGTCTTTTTTTCTGAGGTTTTCTACCTGATCTTTCATCAAGGCAATCAAAGGCGAAATCACCAAACAAATTCCGTCTTGAACCAAAGAAGGCACCTGAAAACAAATCGATTTTCCACCTCCGGTTGGCATAAGAGCCAACGTATCGTTCCCTTGCAGAACAGACTCAATAATGGGCTGCTGCAAACCTCGAAAACTATCGAATTTAAAATGTTTTTTAAGGATTTCGAGAGGTTGTTCCATCAAGATTTTATTACAGTATATAAAAAATCAACCCCAGATTAAGCGAAGTCATATCAATACGCTGTCCGTCAATATAAGCCTCCTTAAAAATAGGATTCAACATATAACAGGCATAAAAATTAAGGGTTCCATGACCTACAGAAAGATACATTCCGTAACGAAACTTTGTCAAATCCGGATTGTTTTTGACTTCTTCTGAAGGATAATCTCCGTTAATTTTAGAACGGCTATACACGAGCCAACTGAGTTTAAATCCTGTATAAATCCTCCAAAATTGCGTGTTTTTAGGAGTAGAAGTTCTCCATCGAATCTCTAACGGAACATCTATATAATGTAAGTTTAAGCGGTTTTTTTCGAAATTTTCAGCAATTTTATAGCCTATCGGGTCTGTGTCTGTAACATGCAAATTGCTTCTAAAGTTGTTTATCGAATATCCAAAACCCAAAGCCAATGCTACATTTCTGTCTTTGTTAACCGGAAAATCTCTTAAAAATCCTAGGTTAAATCCTGAAGAAAAAGCACTTTGTGAAATACCTCCGGTTCTTTTTTGAAGTAGGTTATAAGTAACCGCAGCATAAAATTGGTCTTCTCTGTAATAAAGGTCGTTGCTCTTTATCAGAGTATCTTTACTTTTGGATTCAAGTGAAATCCTTCGCATATTGATGCTATCCTGAGCTTGTTGGTCCGGATAAGGTGTCAATTCATATTCGTCAGGCACTTGAGCCCAAACCCAACCTGAAAAGAAAAATAATAAGCTCAGAAATAATAATCGCATATTTTTTTGCTGTTGAGAATAACAGATTGACAAAGTTACAATCTTTTTATAAACCATTGGCTCTGCAAATCAGCAATTTTGCTACATTTGTTATACTATAAGTCGTCTTTCCAGCGTTTTTAGAAGAAAATTATTATGAAAAAGATATTTTTATATTCCTTAATGGCATTTGCCTTCTTAGCTTGTGAAAGACAAACAGAGTCAGAGAATCAGACTACTTCTGAATCGGTTGCTATGATGAGCATGTCTGCACCTCTTTCTTCTCCTAATCGTCCGATGGAGCCTACAGAGCAAAAAATCATTAAAAAAGCTACCTTGGAATTCCAAACTTCAGATTTAGACAAAACAGCTACGCAAATCTATAATGCTGTTAAAAAATATAAGGCTCAAATCGAGATGGACAGCGAAGGAAAAGGATATAATAATCTATACCGAAATATTACCATAAGAGTTCCTAATCAAGATTTTGAAAACATAGTCAACGATATTAGCAAAGGTGTCTCATATTTTGACCGAAAAGAAATTTCGTCTGAAGATGTAACAGAAAAATACATCGATATTGAAGCTCGATTAAAAGCTAAAAAAGAACTTGAATCTAGATACTTAGAGCTACTCAAAAAAGCTGTAAAAGTATCTGAAATGCTAGAAATTGAGCGGGAACTTTCAAATATCAGAGAAGAGATAGAATCCAAACAAGGGCAACTAAACTATATGCAAAGCAGAATCAGTATGAGTACGCTTAACATTTATTTCTATAAAGAGACTGTAGATAGCGTAGTGACAACATCTTATAGTTCAAAAATGTGGAATGCTATCAAGTCAGGAGCCAACGGTATTTCCTCTTTTTTCTTAAGTCTATTATATATTTGGCCATTTATTTTATTATCTTTATTGGCTCTTTATTACCTTCGAAGAAAACTAAAAAAACGTAGAAACAAAAATGAAAGTATTTAAAAAAAGATATATCCTCACTTCTCTAATCGTTGCTTTTTTGTTTGTAGCAACGAGTTTCAGAAATGATTTCTTTGAAATTGCCAAGCAAATAGAAATCTTCACCACCATGTTCAAAACGGTGAATATGAACTATGTAGACAAAACCAATCCGGGAGAGTTGATGGACAAAGCCATCAAAAATATGTTGATGGAACTCGACCCTTATACGGTTTATTTCAACGAACAAGATGTAGTGAAATTCCGAATCAACAACACGGGAGAATATACCGGAATCGGTGCTCAAATCAACCGAAAAAACGGAAAAATCATCCTTAAAGAAGTCTATAAAGATTATGCTGCAGACAAAGCCGGACTCAAAGCAGGTGACGAAATCACTCACATTGGTGATGTCGATTTAGCGGAGTTTAAAGAGGATGCTTCCGGATTGCTTTCAGGTGCTAAAAACACCAAAATTGCGATTAAATATAACCGTCAAGGAAAGTCATATAAAGGAGAAATTACTCTTGATGCTGTCGATATCAAAGCGGTTCCGTTTTATACTAAAATCGATGACAACACAGGTTATATTGTGCTAACACAATTCAATGCAAAAGCCAGTCGTGAAACACAATTTGCTTTGGAAGAACTTAAAAAACAAGGAGCTACTCAGATTGTTTTAGACTTGAGAGGTAACCCGGGAGGACTTTTAGGAGAAGCCGTAAACATCTGTAATCTTTTTGTTCCGAAAGGTGAAGTGATTACGACCACCAAATCGAGAATCGACAAGCACAACAATATTTATACGACTCAAAGAGAACCTATTGATACGGAAATTCCACTGGCTATTTTAATTGACGGACGTAGTGCTTCGGCTTCAGAAATCGTAGCAGGAGCTTTACAGGATTTGGATAGAGCTGTGGTTATCGGGAGTAGAAGTTTCGGAAAAGGCTTGGTGCAAAGAGCCATTGATATGACCTACGGAACTCAAGTAAAAGTTACGATTTCTCGTTATTACACACCTTCGGGAAGATGTATTCAAGCATTAGATTACACTCACCGAGATGCTGAAGGTAAAGCCATTCGTCATGACGAAAAAAGCTATAATGCTTTCAAAACCCGAAAAGGAAGAACCGTTTATGATGGAGGAGGAATTCTACCCGATATCGAACTTGAAGAAACCAAAAAAAGCCCGATTACTCATGCACTTATCGAAAATGACGGAATCTTCAATTATGCTACTCAATACTATTACAAAAACCCTTCGTTAGGAGATAAAATTCCGAATATCACAGACAGTGATTTCAACGATTTAAAAGCTTGGCTACGAAAAGAGGATTTTTCTTATAACACAGAAGCTCAAAAAGCACTAGAAAAAGCCATTGAAGTAGCCCAACAAGAAAAACTTGACAAAAGCATCATTTCGCAATACGAAACTTTGCTTCAAAACCTAAAGAAAAGCAACGAAACCGAATTAGACAAAAACAAAAACGAAATCAAAAGGCTTTTGACAGATGAGCTTATTGTTCGTTTTCAGTATAGAGAAGGGTTGTATAATTACTATTTAAAGAGCAACTCTGAGATTCAGAAAGCGGTACAAATTTTGAAGGACAAAGCACAATATAACAGCATCCTAAAAAAATAGTCTCCAGCCCGAAACCCTAAAAACCGAATGTTACCAAATGAATCATCTAAAACTCCTATTTTTCCTTGTATTCTTTTCTACCAGCCTCTTTGCTCAGGAAGAAATTGTTCATTCGGTTTATTTTGAGTTTGATAAATTCAGCCTGAAAGAAGACCAAAAAAAATCGGCCGTGGCTTTTGCAAAATCACTCGATTCGACCATCGTGGAGTCTATCAGTATTTATGGTTATTGTGATGACAGAGGAAAAGACGATTATAATTTTGTGCTTTCGACCAATAGAGCCAATACGATTAAAGATGAACTGGTAAAAAACGGAGTGACCAGCAAAATCATTGTTTCTATTGAAGGAAAAGGAAGAATTTTGGTGGATGATGATTTGATTGACAACCTGCCTGAGGTTCGCTCAAAAAACCGAAGAGTAGATATTGTAGCTAACCTCAAAGAAATAGTAGTTGAAGAAGAAGTTCCTGTACAGATTCCCGGATTGTATGAAAATATTGAAAGCAATCACGTAATAGGCGACCGAATTTACCTGAAAGCGCTTTTGTTTGAAAGAGGAAGCAGTAAACTCACTGTTGCCTCTCGTAAAGAACTTGACCGAATTGCCAAACTGCTATACAAATACAAAAACTATCATTTCGAAATTCAAGGGCATGTGTGCTGTACTCCTACTTATCACAAAGAAGCCGTTGACAGAGACACCAAACGTAGAGAACTCTCAAAAAACCGTGCTCAAGCCGTCTATAATTATCTTGTAGCAAAAAAAATCCCGAAATATAGAATGTCTTATAGAGGTTACGGAACTTCACAACCTTTAGGGAAAGACCCTCGACTAGACAGACGAGTAGAGTTTGTGATTACTAAGAAGTAAAGTTCACTTCAATAAAAATCCACATTCACTCCTACTCTAATACTTCTGTAAGGAGCGATTGCATCAAACGAATTAAGATTTTTTGTAATAACTGATTTTACGGCTTTAAGGTTCTTGTTAGTCGGGATTTTTATCAGAATGGTTCTGATGTATTCATTTCTGATTCGGCTCACAGGTGGTTCTTCCGGACCCAAAACAGGAAGTCCCAATGTGTTTTTCAAACTTTGATACAACCACATCGAGCCATCTCTCAACTTCTCAAAATCTCTGTGTTTCAAGGTGAGTTTTATCAAGCGAAAATAAGGTGGATACTCAAAAACTTGTCTTTCCGTAAGCTCTTGTTTATACATCAAAACATAATCATTCTTGATGACTTTCTGAATTATCGGGTGATTAGGGCTATAGGTCTGAATGATAACTTTTCCTTGTTTTTTGCTTCTTCCTGCCCTCCCGGAAACTTGAGTCATCAGTTGAAAACTTCGTTCAAAAGCTCGAAAATCCGGATGGTAAAGCATATTGTCTGCATTGAGAATTCCTACCAACCCCACATTATCAAAATCCAAACCTTTGGCCAACATTTGTGTCCCAACCAAAATATCAGATTCTCTGGTTTTGAAACTATCAATAATTTTTTCGTAACCGAATTTTCCGCCTGTGGTATCTCTGTCCATTCGGATGACTTTCTTGTCTGAAAAAAGATCTTCTAATTCCAACTGAACTTGTTCCGTTCCGAAGCCTTTGGTGGTGAGTTCTACACTCTGACAAGCGTGACAATGCGTTGGTTTTGCAATGGCATAACCACAATAATGACAACGAATCTGATTTTTTAGTTTGTGATAGGTCAAACTCACATCACAATTCGGACATTGCGGAATATGACCGCAAGTCAAACATTCTAGAACAGGAGCAAATCCTCTTCGGTTCTGAAAAAGAATCACTTGCTCTCCGTTTTCTAAAACCGTGGTGATTTCCTCCAAAAGTGTATCGCTAAAATGCCCGGTCATTTTTTTACGGAAGTGTTTGTCTTTTAAATCGACAATTTCAATTTTCGGAAGTTCTGTTTTTCCGAAACGTTGCGTGAGCTCAACCAGACCAAATTTCTGATTTTCTGTATTAAAAAAAGTTTCGATACTTGGGGTAGCACTTCCTAAGAGCACTTTTGCTTTGTGTAATTCAGCCAAAACAATAGCTGTGTCTCGAGCGTGATAACGTGGTGCCGGATCTTGTTGTTTGAAGGTTTGTTCATGCTCTTCATCCACCAAAATAAGTCCCAGATTATGAAAAGGAAGAAACAAAGCTGACCTTGCCCCTATCACAATTTTTGCTTTTTCAGACTGATTAAGCACCTGATTCCAAACTTCAATTCGTTCGTTTTGATTGTATTTAGAATGATAAACCGCTACTTCATTACCAAAGTGTTTGCGAAGTCTCGAAACCAATTGAGTCGTGAGTGCAATTTCAGGCAAAAGATATAAAACCTGTCTTCCTTTTTGCAAATATTCTTTGATAAGCTCGATGTAAACTTCCGTTTTTCCGGATGAAGTGACTCCAAACAACAAAGTCGTATTCTTGGTTTCAAAACTCTGTTTTATTTCTTCTAAAGCTTTGTTTTGAGCCTCGCTTAAAATAATTTCTTTTTGTAAGTTTTCGTCTAAAAAGTCGGTTCTATCGGTTTGAAGAAGATATTCTTCAAAGATTTCTTTATCTATCAAACTTTTGATAATCGAAGTAGATGTCTCAGCACTTTCTGATAGTTGTTTTACCGAAATCGGTTTTTTGGTCGAAGCTTTAAGTTGAAAGTATTTCAGTACAACTTCTCGTTGTTTATGAGCGTTTTTCAAGGTTTCCAAAAGCTCTTTGAGTCCGTTTTCGTTGTCGTATTTTTGGTGTAAACGAACAAACCGAATGAGTTTAGGCTTGTAATTCTCTTTGACTTCTTCCTGTAAATAAATAACTTCTTTAGCCAATAATTTCTGTAAAACAGGCAAAACCGTTTTTTTGTTCAGAATGGCAATAATATCTTGAACCTTTAGAGAATTCTGTTTTTCCAGAGCTTCATACACCAAAAATTCGTCATCCGAAAGTTCGCTTTTCAGCACTTCGGTTTCTCTGTTTTTCAGAATAATGGTTTCACTTTCGAGTAGTAAAGCAGACGGAATAGCACTTTTATACACCTCTCCGATACTACACATATAATATTCGGCTATCCAGAACCAATGTTTGATTTGAATTGAAGTTACTATAGGAGTTTCGTCTATGGTTTCGTGAATTTCTTTGGCTTCATACAACAAAGGTTTGTTTTGATGTACCTCAACAGCCAAAGCAGTATAGATTTTTGACTTTCCAAACGGAACGGCAATTCGCATTCCGGGTTTGATGAAATGAAATTCCGCTTCACTTATTTGGTAAGTAAAGGTTTTATCTAAAGCCAAAGGCAAAATAACTTCTACGAAAAACATGAATTGGGTCTAGAAATTCGAGCTTGCAAGTTACGTTATTCATCCCAAAACAAAAAACCAAAACAAAGCCCTAACTCATAGCCTTGTTTTAGTTTTTGCCTATATTTTTATCGAAGTTTAATGCTTCGAAAGTTGAGCATTAATCAATATCAAATCGAACTCCGAATGAAACGTTATTTTGGTCGATAGCATTGTTTTTGAACATCGAATTCAAGTCATATTTCACATATAAACTGGTGCTTCCGTAGCCCAAATAAGCACTTAAACCATATAAGAAATCAGAAGCGTTGAAATCTCCTTTTTGTTTGGTTTTATAATCATCCCAAATAAATTGTTTTGTTTTGATACGAACTCCGGCATAACCTCCAACTCCTAAACGCATTGATTTTTGAGTTCTAAATATCGGTTTTCCGTCTTTATTGGTCTTGTTTTTCGACAAATCAAACTCTAAATGTACCGGAATAGCCAAATATACATTCTTGAAACGGCTTCTTTCTACGTCAGGATTATCACCTACCAAATGAGTTTCTTGTCCGTCTTTCACGAAATATTGTCCGTCTTTTGTATGCAAATTGTTATACATCAACGAGAGTCCATATTTGGCTTGAAGCAAATTAGAATTTGGTAATATTCTGGTTTTGAAAGTCACTCCCCATTCAAAGAATCTTGATCTCCACACACGGAATTCACTCTCTTCTAGAGTTGAGAAATCTCCATCATTGATTACGTTATTAAGTCCGAAAGCCAATACAAATTGAGAAGTCGTTCTTTTTTCAGAATATTCTTTTATCGGTTTTTTGACCGTATCATTCTCGTGATAGTTCGTATAGGTTATTCTAAATTTCTTTTTTCTACCGATAGTAATCGTATCTGTAAACGTATAGTTTTCTTGGATTCTTCCTTCAACCCTATCTTTTACTAATTCAGAAAGTTTTTCTTCTTCAATGGCTACTAATTCTTCGATACGGTTCGCACGAAATTCTGCTCTTTCGAGTTTTTTAGCCTCAAAATCATCTTTGGTAATTACTTGATTTTTTAGAGCAGATTCCAGATTTTCGATTTCGATTTTAAGGGAATCTTTTTGTGATTGAGTAATCCCTTTGATGTTTTCAGAAATCTTTTTTGCTCGTTGAGAGAAAGTGTCTTGAGCATGCATTTTGCTCACAAAAAGGCATAGAAAAGCCGTTGCATAAATAATAATTCTTTGCATAGTAATAGAAATTGATTAGACTTAGTTATTCTTTGTTTCGGTTTGAAACAGCGGTTTTTATGGTTTGATATTGGTTTAAGAATTCATTCAAAGCTCGAGTCTTAAAGCTTTCATCCATTTCGGTTTCGGTTTCACTCAACAAGGTGTTGGCATCGATTTGGATTTTAGATTCAAACTTTTTAGGCTCTATTTTTTGTTCGATTATTTTTTTTTCACTTTCAACCTGACTCAAAAGACTTTGGGCTGAAATATATTTTCTTGTTGTTGTTTTTACCGAAGTATTTTGCTCTGTCGGATTAACTACTTCTTCTTGAAAAGCAACTTCTGTACTATTCGGAGTCATTTTTTCTGAAGCAGAACTATTTTGGGCAGTTGCTTTTTTAGTCGCTACCACCTTTTCTTCGATGTTTTTCGGAGTGATTTCAATCGTATTTTCGTTGATTACTATACTTTCCTTTTCTGATTCCGCTCCAACAAAAGGTTTGTCAATCACCACTTCGTTGTGAATGGTCGGGCTAAATTTCTCTGCTTTAAATAAAAATTTCCCTACAGAAAATAAAATCAACAAACCTGCAGCAACAAACCACCACTTTCCGTAAGGTTTTTTCTTTTTCTCTGCCACCGAAAGCATCGCATCAAGCCTATCCCAAGCTTTGTCAGATGGTTCAATAGTTCGGTTTTGGAGTTTTTCCCGAAATTGCTTTTCTAATTTATCTGACTTCATTTTCTTTTCGATTTAAGATTAAAATTTGCTGTTGCAATAGTTTGCGAGCATGAGAGAGTTGTGATTTTGATGTTCCTTCAGAGATTCCTAACATGGTGGCAATTTCTTGGTGCTTATATCCTTCGATAGTATAAAGGTTAAAAACCATCCGATAACCATCTGGTAGATTATCAATCAAACTTTGAATCTGCTCAACCGAAAACTGATTGTTTATTTCGTCAAGGCTTTCTTCATAGAAAATTTCCTCTTCCAAATAATGTACTTTTTTCTGAACTCTCAGAAACGAAATACATTCATTAATCATAATTCGTCGTATCCAACCCTCAAAACTTCCTGAGTGAGAAAAATTTTCTAAATGAGTAAACACTTTCATAAAAGCAGTAATCATTACATCTTCAGCCTTGTGAATATCTCTGATATACTGTCTGCAAACACTCAGCATCTTCGAAGCATAGCTGCTATAAATCTGCTGTTGTGCATGACGGTTTTTCTCAACTGCCTGTTTGATGATGGTTTTTTCGTCTTTATGTAAGTCAATTATTTTACT
>JBEBUB010000007.1:0-32247 GCA_040393445.1 Flavobacterium beibuense | reverse complement strand
TTTTCCTTAAATTCAAATTTCAGGAGATTACCATTTTTATTTTGACTGTACATATGAGATTTATTTATTGTTTTCTTTATTTTTTAAAACAATCAATTATTCTGTAAGCGATTCGTAATGCTTCTGTTCCGTCTTCTAGAGTTACAATCGGAGTTGTGTTGTTATTGATAGCGTCAGCAAAAGTTTCTAATTCATCCAAAATAGCGTTGTTTGGTGAAACATCAGGATTTTCGAAATAAATCTGCTTGCGAACACCTTCTGCATTTTGCAAAATCATATCAAAATCTCCCGGAACTTCAGGAGCATCTTTCATTTTTACCACTTCACAAATTTTATCCAAATAGTCAACCGAGATATAAGCATCTTTTTGGAAGAATCTGGCTTTACGCATGTTTTTCATCGAAATACGGCTCGAAGTAACATTGGCTACACAACCGTTTTCGAACTCGATTCGGGCATTGGCAATATCCGGAGAATCACTAATTACCGATACTCCGCTAGCGTGAACTTCCTTAACTTTTGATTTTACGACACTCAAAATCGCATCAATATCATGAATCATCAAATCCAAAACTACCGGAACATCGGTTCCTCTTGGGTTGAATTCAGCCAAACGATGCGTTTCGATAAACATCGGGTTGTTGATTTTGTCTTTTACAGACTTAAAAGCCGGATTGAATCGCTCTACGTGACCCACCTGACCTTTTACGTTGTATTCTTTAGTCAAACTAATGATGTGTTCTGCTTCAGCAACGGTATTTGAAATAGGTTTTTCTAAGAAAATATGTTTTCCCTTTTTGATAGCCATCACCGCACAATCGTAGTGTGAAAGTGTTGGAGTAACGATATCTACTACATCGACATTTTCGATTAGCTCTTCGATAGTATCGAACTTTCTGTAACCGAATTCTTGAGATACTTTTTGAGCATTTTCTGAATTGGGGTCATAAAACCCAACTAATTCATATTTAGAAGATTGATTAAGTAATCGTAAGTGTATCTTTCCCAGATGTCCAGCTCCGAGAACGCCTATTTTTAGCATACTGTTTTTATTTTTTCAAAAGTAGTGAAAAAGTTCGATTGCCTCCTATAAATTCTGATTTCTTAAATAATCCAGAGCATATCTGCCTTCGTTAAAAAGCAAATCCAAAATGCTCAAATTACTCAAAAATCCGTGTTTATCTTCAAACACTTGAATATAAGGTTCGAAAACCAAACTGTCTTTTTTTCCGTCAACTAAAAAACGATAATCTTTAGCCTCTTGATATTCTTTTTGATATTCCGTTGTTTTTTCGAATGGTAAATTGATTCCCAATAACGATTGAATAACTTCAAAAATTGAGAAGTTATAATCCATCAAAAATTCATGTTTTTTTTCAAACAAAGGCATTAAATCGTCTTCGAAATATTCGAAAAAAGGCGAACTTCTATACGCCATTTCCAACGACTTAAAATGATGCTTTTGCCAGTTAAATGAATAATCAATTCTGATGTCTTTATATTTCTGATGCGGTGTGCTTTTAGAATGACTTATAGGAATATTCAACAATTGTTTTCCGTTTGGGCTATAGATATATGCTCTGCTACGATTGGTTTGTTTCTGGAAATTATCTTCGACTTCGAAAATAATTTTCTCAGCTTTCAACATAGCCACAAAATGAGCAATAGAAGGAAAATAAGTAGGGTGAATTATAATCATTTTTGTAATTAAGTATTTAGGATTTTATCATTGTCTGATTTTCGCATAGTTGATTTTTTCTCTGTCAAATTTCTTGGTATGCCAAATCACTCGCTCTTCGAATTCTTTATATTTTTCGGTATTCGCCGTTCCCCACAACACTTCAGATAATGCTAATGCTCGAGGGAAAAGCATATATTGTAATTGATTAAAAGACGTAATGTATTCTGACCATAAATTCGCCTGAGCACCCAGAATATATTGTCTCTCTTCTTCATTCAAACTCTGCGGTGTCGGGTTAAAGCTATATACTTTCGATAGTGGAGTGTAACTATTCGGAAAAGCCAATGGTTCATTTTCCTGAGGTTTTAGTTGATAATGGTCAAAATAACAATGCGAACCCGGAGCCATCACCACATAGTGCTTTTGTTTGGCTGCTGCGATACCACCTTCGGTTCCTCTCCAACTCATCACAGCTGCATTCGGAGCTAATCCACCTTCCAAGATTTCATCCCAACCGATGATTTTTCTTCCTTTGGAATTGACAAATTTCTCCATTCGGGTGATGAAATAGCTCTGCAATTCATGTTCGTCTTTGAGGTTTTCTCTTTTGATAACGCTTTGACAATGTTCACAGGCTTGCCATCTGGTTTTCGGAGATTCATCACCTCCAATATGGATATATTCACTCGGAAAAAGAGCGATTATTTCATCCAAAACATTTTCTAAAAACTCAAAAGTCTCTTCTTTCGGGCAAAAAACATCATCAAAAACACCCCAACCTCTTTCTACATCAAAAGAACCTCCGGTGCAAGACAGCTCAGGATAGGAAGCCAAAGCCGCTACCGCATGACCCGGCATTTCGATTTCAGGAACAATCGTAATGTGTCTTTGCTTAGCATATTCCACCACCTCTTTGATGTCTTCTTGAGTGAAATAACCTCCGTAGCGAATGTCATCATATTTTTGGTCTACATACTTCCCTACCATCGTGCCGTTTCGGTAAGCGCCAACCTCTGTGAGTTTCGGGTATTTTTTGATTTCAATTCGCCATCCTTGGTCATCTGTTAGGTGCCAATGAAACGTATTAAATTTATATTGTGATAAATAATCGATGTATTGCTTTACTTGTTCTTTGTCGAAAAAATGTCTGCATACGTCAAGATGCATACCTCTCCATTTGTGTTTTGGAGTATCAGAAATAGTAAGATGAGGAACTTTTAGATTCTTCCCTTCCAAAGGCAATAACTGAATCAAAGATTGAATTCCGTAGAAAATTCCGTGATTATCTGAAGCTTTAATGGAGATTCCGTTTTTATTGATTTCCAGCTCATAAGCTTCTTTTGACATTGTAGTCGTAGGAGTAATTTCCAAACTGATGTAGTTGGATTTAGGTTTTTTGTCAGAAAAAGAAAGGTTTAGATTGTGTTTTTCTTTGAGGTATTTCTGTAGATAATTGACTTCAGGAAGTTCTGTATTGGAGGTGATAATTATTTTTTCGTTGATGGTAAAACTACCTTCATAAACCGTCATTTTTTCAGGTTGTGGAATAATGGCAACCGAATTTTGAGCCAAAATCACTAAGGGAAAAAGCAATACTAAAAGGATTTGTAGTTTTTTCATTGCCATAGGGTTTAAAAGTCCGAAAGGTGCAAATTTAGCGGTTATTTTAGTATCTTTGACAAATAAATATTCTATTTATGGCTTCTGATAAAAAAACAATCTTCAAAGGTATTCAGTTGTTAGCCTTTGCTCTTCCGCTTTTATTTATTGGTCCGTCGATTATCTATAATGCCTTTAAAAACCAAGGACACTTTTTATATTATCCTGTATTAATTCTAGGAATCATTTGTTGTGTTTTGGCAATGTTCTTTATGTTTAAAGGTGTAAAAACGATGACTAACGGACTTTTTAATGAGAAAAAATGAGAAAACTAATTTTACTTTCAAGCCTCTTCTTGTTGGCTTCTTGCTACAACCAAGAACGAAACTGTACCGATTTCAAAACCGGAAAATTCAAATTTGAATACGAAATGGACGGAGTGACCAAAACGACCTATTTCCAACGTTTTGATTCTATTGAAATCGAGAATTTCGAAGGAAAAATCGATACTTCGTCTGTGAGATGGTTAAACGATTGTGAATACGTACTTCAAAAACTCAACCCTAAAAATCGTCAGGAGAAAAAAGCGGTTCACATGAAAATATTAACCACAACAGAAAATTCTTATACGTTTGAATTCTCTATTGTGGGGGAAGCTACAAAACAAAAAGGAGTGGTTACAAAAGTGGAGTAAAACTCCTACAACACATTCAACACTTGTTCTTTAATCTTTTCGAGTTCGTCTTTCATCTGAACAACAAGTTTTTGCATTTCAGAATGGTTAGATTTTGAACCCATAGTGTTGATTTCTCGACCGATTTCTTGAGTAATAAAACCGAGTTTTCGACCGGTTGAACTCTCTGTATTCAAGGTTTGTAAAAAGTAGTTCAAATGGTTCTCTAAACGTACTTTTTCTTCTGTGATATCATATTTTTCGAGGTAGTAAATCAGCTCTTGTTCAAAGCGATTCTCGTCTATATTCTCTTTTATATCGCTCAAAGCATCTCTCAAACGAGTTTTTACAATCTCAACACGTTCTTTATCGAACGAAAGTGTTTGCTGCATCAAACTTCTGATGATTTCAATACGATTAACGAAATCATTTTGCAAAACCTTCCCTTCACTAGCTCTGAATTTTTTAAAACTCTCAATGGCTTCATTGATGGTTTCCTGAACTTTTTGCCATTCGTTTTCGTCAATTTCGTCACGATCTGTTTTTAGAGCATCCGGCATACGAACAGCCATTTTCATGAGTTCTGTAGGGTCTGCATCAGGAATGATATTTTTCATCTGAGCGATATAGGCCTTTACGATAGGAGCATTTATTTTTGAAGTGGTTTCTTCTGCTGTTATTTCCAAATAAATCGAAAAATCAACTTTACCACGCTCTGCCTGTTCGGCTATTTGGTTTCTTAAAGCAAATTCTTTTTCTTTATAATTGGATGGAATTCTTACGTTTAAATCTAAATTTTTGCTATTCAGTGATTTGATTTCAACCGAAATTTTTTTGGTTGGGAGTTGCAAAACTGCTTTCCCGAAACCTGTCATAGACTGCATCATAATCTTACTATTTTCTGATGGTAAAAGTAAGGATTTTTTTCACAATCCAACTCCACACAAGGTTTTTAAACACTTTGTTAAGAATTTTTGTTCTTTGTAAAAAATAATACCTTTGTCAACATATAAGCAAGCCCATGAAAATCATCATCATTAACGGACCCAACCTGAATCTGCTTGGCAAAAGAGAACCGGAAATATACGGAAGTCAAACTTTTGAAGATTTTTTAAAAACACTTCAAAACGAGTTTAAAGCTGTTGAAATTGACTATTTTCAAAGTAATATAGAAGGAGAAATCATCAATAAAATTCAAGAAACCGGATTTTCTTATGACGGAATTATCCTGAATGCAGGCGCTTATACACACACTTCCATAGGTATTGGAGATGCAGTTAAAGCCGTTACTACTCCGGTTGTTGAAGTGCATATTTCGAATACATTCTCCAGAGAAACTTTCAGACATCAATCTTATATTTCGCCTGTTGCCAAAGGAGTAATTATTGGTTTTGGTCTCGATAGTTATCGTTTGGCTGTGAAAAGTTTTATTCAATAACCTTTCTCAGCAATAAAACAAAAAACTTGCTTTCGCAGGTTTTTCTATTTTAGTAAGCCAATAATTCTAAAAGCTCTTTTTCGAAGCGATTTTTAGGTAAATATTGATCTTCGAGGTTTTTTGTAAACGGAATCGGAGTTTCTAAACTTCCGACACGTTTTACAGGAGCATCAAGCCACTCGAAACAGTTCTCTGTAATCATAGCCGAAATATCACTTGCCACACCTCCAAAAATACTATCTTCTTGTAAAATGATTACTTTTCCGGTTTTCTTAACCGATGCAAAAATAGCATCCGTATCTAGTGGTTGAAGGGTTCTTAAATCTAACAAATCGGCTTTTATGTTTTCGTTTTTAGCCAAAACTTCTAAAGCCCAATGCACTCCCGAACCAAAGGTTACAATAGTTACAGCATCTCCTTCTTTAAGTAACGATGCTTTCCCGAACGGAAGTGTATAATAATCTTTCGGAACGTCTTGATAAATACTTCTGTATAGTGCTTTATGCTCAAAAAACAACACCGGATTCGGGTCGTTAATAGCTGTTGCCAAAAGTCCCTTTGCATCATAAGGGAAAGCCGGGTAAACCACTTTTAATCCCGGAGTTTTCGTAAACCAAGCTTCGTTGGTTTGTGAATGGAAAGGTCCTGCTTGAACTCCAGCTCCACAAGGCATTCTTACTACAACATCAGCTTTTTCGTTCCAACGATAATGGTTTTTAGCCAAATAGTTTACAATGGGGTTAAAACCTGTCGAAACAAAATCAGCAAATTGCATTTCTACTACTGCTTTATGTCCGTTTATCGAAAGTCCCATGGCTGTTGACACCACAGCCGATTCACAAATAGGTGTATTTCTGATTCTGTCTTTTCCGAATTGCTCTACAAAACCTTCTGTGATTTTGAAAGCACCTCCGTATTCTGCAATGTCTTGACCCATTACCACAAGATTTTCGTGCTTTTCTAAAGATTGTTTCAAACCTTGAGAGATAGCATCAATAAATCTTATGTTTTCTTTATCTGAACTAGGGAAAATCTCTGCAAAATGATACGGAGCATATACATCACCTAATTCTTGTTCTAAACTAGCTTCTATTGGTTTTTCTTCTGAAGCTTTTTGATAATGCTCATCAATTTCAGATTTGATTTCCTTACGAAGTTGCTCATCAATTTCAGACGTCAAAACACCTGACTCTAACAAGAAAGTTTTGTAATTTTCGATTGGGTCTTTCTTTGCCCACTCTTCCATTAATTCTTTAGGTACATATTTCACCCCACTTGCCTCTTCGTGACCTCTCATTCGGAAAGTTTTGAATTCCAATAAAATTGGTCTTGGATTTTTTCTTACAGATTCAGCAATTTCTGATAATTTCGTATAAACTTCAAGAATGTTATTACCATCAATAATATGGCTTTCCATACCGTAACCGATACCCTTGTCAGCCAAATTTTCGCAACGATATTGCTCGTTTGTAGGTGTTGAAAGTCCGTAACCATTATTTTCAATCACAAACAAAACCGGAAGCTGCCAAACTGATGCAATATTTAATGCTTCGTGAAAATCTCCTTCACTGGTTGCTCCTTCGCCTGTAAAAACAGCTGTAAGCTTGTTTTCTTTTTTAAGTTTATGAGCTAATGCAATTCCGTCTGCTACTCCCAATTGAGGGCCGAGGTGAGAAATCATTCCGATGATTTTATATTCTTGTGTCCCGAAGTGGAACGAACGGTCTCTTCCTTTTGTAAAACCGTTGGCTTTTCCTTGCCATTGTGAGAAAAGACGATAAAGCGAAATTTCACGAGTGGTGAAAACGCCTAAATTTCTGTGCATCGGTAGCACATATTCGTCATTTTCTAACACAGAAGTAACTCCTACAGAGATGGCCTCTTGACCTATACCCGAAAACCATTTCGAGACTTTACCCTGGCGGAGCAAAATCAACATTTTTTCTTCAATTAATCTTGGTTTAAGGAGTTTTTTGTAAAGCTCTAAAAGTTCAGTATTGCTAAGGTTTTTTCTATCGAAAAGCATATTCTTCTTCTTGTTTAAAGGTTGGCAAAGTTCGCTTTTTTATTGAATCAAAAAAAGTCTTTTTCAGAAAAAGTTCCTCACTTTAAACATTCGACTAAAAACCGTACCTTTGCACCAATTTTTTAAACTATATAGAATGTTATCAGTATCTAATTTATCGGTTCAATTTGGTAAACGTATCTTATTTGATGAGGTAAACACTGTTTTTACTCAAGGTAATTGTTATGGAGTTATCGGAGCAAACGGAGCAGGGAAATCTACTTTTTTGAAAATCCTTTCAGGAGATTTTGACCCTACTTCAGGACGTGTACACCTAGAGCCGGGCAAACGTATGTCGGTTTTGAATCAGAACCACAATATGTTTGACGAACATACGGTTTTGGAAACGGTAGTGATGGGTAACAAAGAATTGTTTAAAATCAAACAAGAAATGGATGCTCTGTATGCTGATTATTCTGATGAGAATGCAGACAGAATTGGAGAGTTACAGATAAAATTTGACGAAATGAACGGTTGGAATGCCGAATCTGATGCAGCTTCACTGCTATCAAACCTAGGTATTTCTGAAGAATTTCACTATACGCTTATGGCTGATATGGAAGGTAAACTAAAGGTACGTGTGCTTTTGGCACAAGCACTTTTCGGAAATCCTGACGTATTGATTATGGATGAGCCTACCAACGATTTGGACTTTGAAACCATCGGTTGGTTAGAAAACTTCTTGGCTAATTACGAAAACACCGTAATTGTAGTATCTCACGACCGTCACTTTTTGGATGCAGTTTGTACTCACGTATCAGATATCGATTTCGGGAAAATCACTCACTATTCCGGAAATTATACGTTCTGGTATGAGTCTTCGCAATTAGCAGCAAAACAAAGAGCACAACAAAACAAGAAAGCCGAAGAGAAAAAAGCAGAGTTAGAGGAATTTATTCGTAGATTCTCTGCCAACGTAGCCAAATCAAAACAAGCTACTTCTCGTAAGAAAATGATTGAGAAATTGAACATCAACGAGATTAAACCATCTTCAAGACGTTATCCTGCTATTATTTTTGAGCAAGAGCGTGAAGCGGGAGATCAAATCCTGAATGTTGAAAACTTGAGTGCTTCTATCGAAGGAGAAACTCTTTTCAAAAATATTGATTTGAATGTTGCCAAAGGTGACAAAATCATTCTTTTCTCTCGTGATTCTCGTGCTACTACTGCTTTTTATGAAATCCTAAACGAAAATATGAAAGCTGATTCTGGAAAATTTGATTGGGGAATCACTACGACACAATCTTATCTTCCGTCAGAAAATCATGAATTCTTCAATAATGATTTGACTTTGGTTGATTGGCTTCGTCAATACACAAAAACCGAAGAAGAACGTGATGAGGTTTATATCAGAGGATTCTTAGGAAAAATGATTTTCTCAGGTGAAGAAGCTCTTAAAAAATCATCTGTACTTTCTGGAGGAGAAAAAGTTCGTTGTATGATTTCGAGAATGATGCTTCTAAGAGCCAATGTATTGATGCTTGATGAACCAACCAATCACTTGGATTTGGAGAGTATCACGGCTTTCAACAACTCACTTAAGAACTTCAAAGGAACTGTGCTTTTCACTACGCATGACCACGAATTTGCTCAAACAGTAGGTAATCGTGTTGTGGAACTTACTCCAACGGGAGTAATCGATCGTTACATGACATTTGATGAATATCTTGAGGATGCCAAAATTCAAGAGTTGAGAAAGAAAATGTATGCTGTTTAATTCCTGATTTTTGAAATATTTTTTTGTTTTCGGGTATTATTTTACTCATTACACAAAGAAATTCTACAAATCAAGGTTATAGTTCAATAGTACGCATATTTAGCCACAGAAACACAAATAGCTGTTTTACAGATAATTAGAAAACAAAATCATTACTAGGCTACTTTTGTGGAATATTTATTGCCTTTTTCATTGCATAACTATAAAAATAAAGACTATGAAAAATGTAATGAAAATTTTAGGAGTGGTTTGTTTAACCTTTTTAGCTTTCTCTTGTAGTAAAGATGACGATCCTGCAGATAACGATGTGTTTGTAGGAACTTATGATGGTGCTATCGGTTATACAAATGACGGAGAAGTAATTTCTTCAAATGACGGAGAAGTAACCGTTGTTAAAACCGGAGACAATTATTATTTTAGATTCTCTGATGGAATCCCAAATTTAACAGGAGTTGAGTTTGAAGAATCAGACGACAACGTACTTTTAAATGTGGATTTTGAAGATGGTGTTAGATACATCAGAATCACAGAATCTTCTTTAAACATCTTATACACTAAGAATGGAGCTACTTGGACAGCCAATTGTTCTAGATAACTAAGAACGCTATAATTTTCTGCCTGTTTTATTTCAAGTAAAACAGGCAGATTTTTTTTATACCTCTATACTAACTCCTTTGTGTGAAGTCGTTTCTTCTTCGAAATAAAAATCTATTCGGCCTAAATTGATTCCGTAGCAACCAACTTGGTTAATGAGAACCTCTTTATCATCCAGATTTCTTACAATTGTTGGTTTATCCAAAAACGTATGCGTATGCCCTCCGATAATAAGGTCAATATTTCTAGTTTGTTGAGCCAGTTTTAAATCTGAAATCTTTTCTGTGTCGTATTGGTATCCTAAATGCGACAAACAAATCACCAAATCACACTTTTTCTCTTCTTTTAATAATCGAGACATATCTTGAGCGATTTCAACCGGGTCAAGATAAACGGTTTCTTTGTAATTAGCTTTACTCACCAAACCATCCAGCTCTACTCCTAGCCCAAAAATTCCGATTTTTATTCCGTCAACCGTAAAGATTTTATACGGCTTGATGTATCCGTCAAGAATCGTATTCGAGAAATCGTAATTTGAATTTATAAAATCAAACGTAGCATGAGGAAGTGGTGCTAAAATTCCTTCTAATCCGTTATCGAATTCGTGATTCCCTAGAGTAGAAGCATCATATTTCATCATGCTCATCAGCTTCAATTCCAATTCACCACCGTAGTAATTAAAATAAGGTGTTCCTTGGAAAATATCACCTGCATCAAGCAATAACGTATTCGGATTTTCTTTACGAATGGCTGAAACCAAATTTGCTCTTCGAGCAACACCTCCTTTATTCGGATTCTTCGGATGATCTGCCTCAAAAGGGTCGATATGACTATGTGTATCGTTGGTATGAAGAATCGTAATATGCTTTGTTTTTGAACTATTAAAGCTCATCAACGGTAAAGTCGAAACACCTACCATTACGGAGCTTAAAGCGGTTTTATGTATAAATTCTCTACGTTTCATAAACATTATCTTTTTCTGACTAAAAGCCAAATCACAACCGGAGCACCAATTATTGATGTTACGGCATTTATAGGCAATACAAAATCAAAGGTAGGCATTTGAGCGATTGTATCACAGATGAGCATAATCATCGCTCCAAAAATAAGTGTTGCCCAAAACAAAACTTTGTGATCTGAAGTTCTAAAAAACAGTTTTGCCAAATGCGGAACGGCTAAACCTATAAAAGCAACCGGACCGGCAAAAGCAGTAGCGCTTCCGGCCAAAATACTGGTTGCTACGATAATAATAACTTTGGTTTTGTTGAAGTTTACTCCGATGCTTTTAGCGTAATTTTCTCCTAAAAGTAAAGCGTTCAAAGGTTTGACACAAAAAAAACTGAGTATAAATCCCACAACACTACAAAAAGTCAATATCCCGATGGAATTCCATGATTGATTTCCGAGATTTCCGAGAGACCAAAAAGTGAATTTTTTGAGCTGTTCGGCCGAACTAAAATAAGTTAATACGCTAACAATAGCAGTTGTAACACTCCCGAACATCAACCCGACAATCAAGATTGCCATAGTATCTTTGAGACGTTGTGAAACAGCTAAAACAGCCAGAAGTACTAAAAAACTTCCTAAACTGGAAGCAATAATTACTCCGTAATCTGACAAGAAAATATTAGACAAAGCTACAGGCAAAAAAGCCGAACCCAACACAACAAAAGCGACTCCTAAGCTAGCTCCTGAGCTAATTCCCAACACATAAGGTCCTGCAAGCGGATTCCGAAATAGTGTCTGCATCAAAAGTCCGCTAAGGGAAAGTCCCATTCCTACCAACACAGCTACGATAGCTTTTGGGAGTCTGTAATTCAAAACAATATAATCCCAAGCGGTTTTGGAACTTCCTTCAAATGTCAGAATTTTATAGATTTCTTGAAACGGAATAGAAACGGAACCTAAACTGAGGTTTACAAAAAACAACAGCAAGGTGATTAAAAAGAGTAATATGAATATTTTTTTATATCTCATTTCAGAGCTTCAAAAAACTGCAATTCATAATCGGGTAAAAGTTCCGGATGGGTGATTTTTATAATATCTTTCAGTACTAAATCAGGTCGATTGGGAGCTAATTCGTAATATAAAGCTCCTCCTGTCGCTCCTTTTTTGGTCGAGAAAGAATATATCTTGCCCTCTTGGAACGCCTTAAACTCATTATAATGCGGATTGCTTTTTTTCATTTCTTCCAAAGAGCTAAAAATTCCCGCTCCAATCCAATAATCTGCCTCTTGAGCTATGGCAAAAACTTCTTCAAACGAAAGAGCCAAACTACCTACTCCTGAGCTGTCTTTCCAATAATATTCCGTATTGGCATCAGTTAAAAACTGAGAACTCCAACTATCGCCTTTAGGTAAATACCAAACATCTTCATATAGGGTTCCACTTAGAATAGTTGGTTTGGAGGTAGCAGTTTGAGCTAACTTTTTAGCTGCTTCATAATCAGATTTGATGTTTTCAAAAGCGTCTGATGCTTTAGTGTCTAAATCATACAAAGCACCAAAAAACTTAATCCATTCTGCTTTTCCGAGCGGATGTTTTTCGTTCCAATCATCGTTTATAAGCACTTTTAGACCTGCATTTTTAAGAGTCTCCAAAGTTTGATTACTCTCTGTAATCATAAAACTCACAACCATTTCAGGAGCTAAATCAATAAGAATTTCAGAATTCAAACGTTCGTTTTGACCAACTTCTTTTACATGATTAGTCTCTATTCTTTTTCTAACTTTTTCCGAAGAAATATAATTGAGCCCTGGAAAACCAACCAACGTATTTTCAACTCCCAACATCTCCAAAGACGGAATATGAGTGGTCGAAGTCACCACAATAGTTTGCACAGGAACAATTACCGATTCGTATGTTTTTAAACTATCAGGAATTTGAAAGCCTTTTCGATGAAGCACATAATTTTGATTGCCTTCTTTGGTTTTCAAGATTTTGAAATCATCATATAAATACAGTTCAAAACCGGTTGCGAACTCGATTTGATTTTCTGCTGAAATGGTTTTTACTACTTCTGTTTCTTTCTTACAACTAATTAAAAAGAAAATAGAGAATAAAAAATAGACAATAGAAAACGGAAAACGGAAAACTTTCATATTATTTTTAATTTTTAGAATTCTTTTTGATTGTGAAATTCTTCTGCAACTTTCTCTAATTCATCGTACCACTCTTGCCCGAAACGTCTAACAAGACCTTCTTTTACGAATTTATAAACCGGAACTCCCAGTTCTTTCCCTAGTGTACAAGCATCATTACAAATATCCCATTTATGATAGTTCACAGCCGAAAATTCAGAAAATTCTCTGATTCTGATCGGATACAGATGGCACGAAACCGGTTTTTTCCAATCTACAATACCTTCATTATAGGCTTGTTCGATTCCGCAAAGGGCCGTTTCTCCATCAAAAATCACATAAGCACAATCTTTTCCTTCGATAAGCGGAGTCTCTAAACCACCATCCCAACCTGTCACCCAAGTTGCTTGATTTTCGATAGCTTCGATACCTTCTTTTCGTAAAAACGGTTTTACTTTCGGATAAATTTCTTCTAATATCTTGGTTTCTTCAACCGTAAGCGGAGCACCTGCATCTCCATCAACACAACAAGCACCCTTGCAAGCCGTGAGGTTGCAGACAAATTCTTTTTCTAAAATCTCTTCCGAAACTATGGTTTTTCCTAACTGAAACATCTGGTTTGTATTCTAAATAATTTAAGAGGACAAAGGTATAAATTTTATCGAAGTGTTTTTCGAGTTAAATCTATCCCTTTGGTACAGTATTTGTGAAATTCCACTTCGAAAAAAATTTTCTAAATCGTATAAAAATTTTATACTTTTACAAAACTTAATTATTAACATTTTAAACACATTTACACAATGAAAAAGTTAGGATTACTTTTAGTAGCGGTTGTTTTTGGAGCAACTGTTTATGGTCAATCAGGACCTAAAATTGAATTCAAAACAGACACTATTGATTACGGAACTGTTAAAAAAGCAGATGATAACGGTATCCGTCTTTTTGAATTCACCAACACAGGAGATGCACCTCTTGTAATTACTGACGTAAAGACTTCTTGTGGTTGTACAGTACCATCAAAACCAAAAGAGCCTATCATGCCTGGAAAAACAGGAGAAATTGAAGTAAAATATAACATGAGCCCAGGTAATTTCAACAAAACAGTTACAGTAGTTTCAAATGCTGTGAACGCAAAAGATGGTTCTACTCAATTGAGAATCAAAGGAAATGTTATTGCTCCAGAAGGAACAACTCAAGCTCCTGCTACAAAATCAAGCACTATGGAAAAGAAAAAAGCTTTACCACAATCATAAGCTTTACACCTTATCCTTATAAAAAAAGCTGTCTTTCTGAAAAGGCAGCTTTTTTTATATCTGAAAGTAACCTTAATAGAGTTTTTTAAACCAATAATATTTAGTATTTTCGTGCTTCCGTTTTTGAAAAATTCATGAAAAACCAACTGCTAAATCATCTTGAAAATCATTATCCTAACCTTTGGGAAACTCGATTGCTGTTGGCTGTGAGCGGAGGGATAGACAGTATGGTTTTGTTGGATTTACTCCATAAACTCAACCTAAATATCAGCATTGCTCATTGCAATTTCAAACTCAGAGGACAAGATAGCCAAGACGATAAGAACTTCGTTGTTTCGTATGCTCAGAACCATAATATTCCTTTTTTTGTAAAAGATTTCGATACTGAGAGTTATGCTCAAGAACAAAAACTCTCCATTCAACTTGCTGCTCGAAAACTTCGTTATGATTGGTTTTTTGAATTGAAAGAAAAACATAGTTTTGATTATATCGTAACGGCTCACCATCTGGATGACAGTTTGGAGACTTTTTTTATAAACCTGAGTAGAGGAACCGGTCTTGAAGGACTTCTAGGAATTCGTGAAAACGAAAACGTAATTCGGCCTTTGCTTGATTTTTCGAAAAGCGAAATCCAACACTATGCCTTAGAAAATAATTTGAGTTGGAGAGAAGATATCTCGAATGCTTCAGACAAATATCTTCGTAATAAAATCAGACATCATTTGGTTCCTGTTTTGAAAGAAATCAATCCTGATTTTTTACAATCTTTCCAAAAAACTAGACAACACCTTCAAGCTTCTCAGAATTTCACAAAAGATGTTTTAGAAGAAATTTTAAATAAAGTTTTAGTTGAAACAAAAAACACTATAACACTGGATATAAACAAATTAAAACCTTACAAAAACAAGGAATTTATTTTATATCAATGGCTCTCTAGTTACGGATTTAGAGCTTGGAATGACATCTATGATTTGCTGGAAGCGCAAAGCGGAAAGTTTGTAGATTCAGAATATTATCGCCTCCTGAAAAACCGAAATGAATTAGTTCTTTCGCAAAAAAATAATCATTCAGTCGAAGACGAATTTTATATTCAAGAAGGAGAAAATGAAGTCAATCACCCTATAAAACTGCGAATTTCGGAGGTTGAAACGATGTCTGAAATTAACAATCCTGAGGTAATTTATGTTGATAAAAACTTGTTAATTTTTCCGCTTTCGTTTCGTAAATGGCAGAAAGGTGATTATTTTTACCCGTTTGGAATGAACGGCAAAAGCAAAAAAATCAGTAAGTTTTTCAAAGACGAGAAGTTATCCCTTTTTGAAAAAGAAAACACTTGGTTACTTTGCTCCGAAAATCAAATTATTTGGGTTATCGGGAAGCGTTTAGACCATCGTTTTGCAGTTACCGAAACAACCAAATCAATACTAAAAATAGAACATTTATCATGAAAAAAATCTTTTTACTACTAACATTTTTAGTTAGTTTCCTTGGGTTTAGCCAAGAACAAAAAGCTAAATTCTCTGTTTCTGTCGATAAAATTTCGGATACGGAATATCAAATTATTTACGATGTTGATATAGTGCCAAACTGGAGGTTATACTCTACGGTTTTGCCTGATATGACAGCCCTCCCGACAGAATTCATTTATTCGAATGCAGAAGGAAATTATGAGGTAGATAAAGTGGAAGAATTTGGTTCTTCTATCAAATACGACCCAATTTTTCAGGCTGAAATGGGCTATTTTGAGAACAAAGCTAAATTCACTCAAAAAATAAAACTCACTAATCTTGATTTAGAATACATCGAAGTTGATATTGAATATCAAACTTGTGACGATGCCAGCTGTATTCCGGGATTTGAGAATATGAAGTTTTCGCTTGACGGAAAACTCATCAAAGAAGTAAAAGAAATTGATCAAGAAAGTATCGAAAAGAAAAATGCTCTTTTAATCGATATTAAAGGAAAAGATAATTTCACAACCGCAATTACTGAAAGTACTAAAACCAGCTATTGGAATATTTTTGCTCTTGGTTTTATTGGTGGACTCATCGCTTTGCTTACTCCATGCGTGTTCCCGATGATTCCACTAACGGTTTCTTTCTTTACGAAACGCTCTACTAACAGACAAAAAGGTATTTCGAATGCTATTCTTTATGGAGCATTCATCATAATTATATACTTACTTTTGAGCCTTCCTTTCCATTTAATGGATAGCTTAGATCCCGAAATTTTGAACAACATTTCAACCAACACTTGGTTGAATATCATCTTCTTTGCCATCTTTATTTTCTTCTCTGGTTCGTTCTTCGGATATTACGAATTGACCTTGCCAAGTTCATGGGGAAATAAAATGGATAATGCCTCAAATATTGGAGGAATCATCGGAATCTTCTTTATGGCTCTAACATTAGCGATTGTATCGTTTTCGTGTACAGGGCCCATCTTAGGTTCGCTTTTAGCAGGTTCGCTTACTGCTGATGGAGGCGCTTTGCAACTAACAGCAGGTATGGGAGGTTTTGGTGCTGCTCTAGCACTTCCTTTTGCTCTTTTTGCTTTGTTCCCAAGTTGGTTAAACACGCTTCCGAAATCAGGAGGATGGCTTAATACCGTAAAAGTAGTTCTTGGATTCTTAGAATTGGCTTTGGCTCTAAAATTCTTATCAAATGCAGACCTAGTAGAACAATGGGGACTTATCAAAAAAGAATTATTTGTAGGAATCTGGATAGTGATTTTCTCCGGTATGGCGCTTTACCTGTTTGGCATTATTAAATTCCCTCACGATTCGCCAAATCAAAAAATTGGTTTTGGTAGAAAAGCTCTCGCAGTCTTGACCAGCCTTTTTGTTCTGTATATGATTCCGGGACTTACGAATACAAAATATGCTAACTTGAAACTTTTGAGTGGTTTCCCACCACCGATGTCTTATAGTTATTACAAACAAGAAACAGAAAACAATTTGGAGTTACATTCTTTCAAAGATTGGGACGAAGGTCTGGCTTATGCCAAAGAACACAACAAGCCGATTCTACTTGATTTTACAGGTTGGGCTTGTGTGAACTGTCGTAAAATGGAAGAAAATGTGTGGACTGTTCCTGAAGTCTTCAACCTTATCAATGACAATTATGTGCTGATTTCACTTTATGTAGATGATAAGAGAGAACTTCCGGAAGACCAACAATTCGACTTCGATAAGGGCAACGGAAATATCAAAAAAATCAAAACCATAGGAGGAAAATGGGCTACGTTCCAAACCGTAAATTTCCAAACTGCTTCTCAGCCTTATTATTTACTTTTGAGTCCTGAATTGGAAATGCTCAATACTCCGAAAGAATATACTAGCACAGCAGATTATCAACAATGGTTAGAGACAGGGTTGGTGAATTTTAAGAAATAGTTCCTAGTCCGAAGTCCTTAGTAAATAGCTTTAAAAATTAAGCAACTAAAACAATGAAATTATCATCACTTTCAAAATCAGAATATCCTCCATATTATGAGGTTTATATGTCCGGTTTGAATCCGGATATTGACTTGTTAGAAGAATTAGAAGCTTCGCATCATTACTTTATCAAATTCGTTCAGGATATTCCGATGGAAAAGCATGATTATCGTTATGATACCGGAAAATGGACGATTAAAGAAATCATTCAACATCTGATTGATAGCGAACGTGTTTTCGCTTATAGAGCTTTACGTTTTTCTAGAAATGATAAAACGGAACTTGCCGGATTTGACGAAAATCATTATGCTGCTAATTGTGAAGCTAACCAACGACATCTGAAAGATTTACTGATGGAATTTTCTTTAGTACGTCATTCCACCTTAGCTCTTTTTAAATCATTTTCAGAAGAAGTATTATTCAGAAATGGTATAGCCAATGGTTTTAGCTCAACGGTTCGTGCTTTAGGTTTTGTGATTATCGCTCATCAAGAACATCATAAAAAGATTTTTAAAGAAAGATATTTGTAATAAAAAATCCCGTTTGATAGTTCAAACGGGATTTTCGTTTAATAGTAAACTATTATAATTCTGCCACTAGTTCTCTCCAACTTTCAAGCTCAGGAATTCCGGGTTTTCTCTTACCAAAGAATTGAACGATAAGTTCTCCCATTTCGTTGAAAACTTCTATTGAAGTTACGATATCTCCTTCAGCCGGTTTTCTAACCAACCAAGTGCTAGCTATTTTTGAAGTGTCTAAATGTAAATTAAAATCAGGATCCATCACATTAAACCATTGGTTGTGCCACATGGTTTTACGAATTTCTCCTGTATGAATTTGTATGTTTCCTCTGTTACCTACAAATACCATGATAGGTACTTTTTTCTCTGCTGCTTTTTCAAGCAATTTTACAGAAGCCTCATTACTTAATTTTTGAGCATAATATTCAGACGGCGCCAAACGAAGAGCTTGAGTTCTGGTTACTCCGAACTTTCTCAACATTCCGAAAAATTCGTGAGTATCTTTAAGTGCTGTCCAAGCATTCTGGAAGCCTTCTACGTCGATATCACTATCCTGTTTTTCGTCATAATTCGGAACTATAGGAATAACAGTCTCTTCAGGAGATTGATTCTCTGATTTATATTTTTCAACCAAAGCATCAAAAGCTGCTTCGTTACTGTCTTTGGTCAAATAAATTTTATGAATAGCAAGTCCATCTTTACCGAAAAATTGCAAACTTTTACGAGTTCCGTGTTCAGAAGTTTCGATAACAGCAAAAGCTTTATCCCAATGACCTAAAAATATTCTTTGATCAATATCAGGATTTACAAACAATCCTGCATGAGGGCTACTGAAATCTGAGTTTTCGTAAACACCTTTACGTTCATGTACACATTCTTCATTACGGGTAAGTCCCATAAGTATTCCGAGTGGTTGAAGTTCTGAAAGGATATTTGTAAATTCAGGACGAAGACGAATAACGTTGTTTCCTATTATTTGAGTTGCCAAAAGCTCGACTTCACTCACTTCGAGTTGTTGAGCAGCATTACGGATTCTTAAGTGTGGATTTTCTACTTTTAGAGCCTCCCAACGTTCTGCTAAAGTTGTTGTGGTATTCATTTTATTAGTTTAAAGTTTACTATTTTATTTTATACAAATTCTGCTTCGACTTTTACATTCCCAAAAACAATCATAGGTTTTTTATACACAGGATTCTCACAAATCATACAAGGAAAGTCATAAATATCGCTTATAATTTGTTGTGTAAAAACTTTTTCGGGAACATCATTAGCTTTTACTTTTCCGTTTTTCATCAAAAATACCTCATCGGCAAACTGAGCCGTAAGGTTTAAATCATGAAGAACTACTATAGCCGTGTTACCTTGTTTGGTAAAATCTTTGATGAGTTCCAAAATTCTATGTTGATGCAGCACATCTAGATTATTTAATGGTTCGTCTAAGAAAATCAGCTTATTCTGAATGTCATTTTTTAGCTGAACCAAAACTCTTGCTAAGTGTACTCTTTGTTTTTCACCTCCTGAAAGTGTGTTATAATCCCTAGTTCTCAGATGAAGAACATCTGTTTCATACATTGCCTTTTCGATAGCTTCGAGATCAGTTTGAGAGGGTTTATTTTCAAAATACGGATATCTACCCATCAGCACTACATCGTTTACGAAAAGTGGAATGTCTGTATTGTATTGTTGTGAAAATTTAGCTTTGTTGACAGACAATTCTTCGAGCTTCCAATCCTTAAGATTCTTTTCTTTAAAAAGAACTTCTGCCGTATGTTCGAGTTCGTTTGACAAAACACTCAAAAGTGTAGATTTTCCTGCTCCGTTAGGGCCAACAATTACAATCAATTTCCCAAAATCAACTGAAAAGTCAACGTCTCTCAGAATCTGAAATTCTTTGTGCGAATACGAAATGTTTTGTCCTTTTAGCATGTCTTCATTTTTTAAGTTCTGCCTATAATGATTTTCTGTGCTTTAAAAGTATCATTATAAATATCGGAGCACCCATAAAAGCGGTCAGAATTCCAATTGGAATTTCAGACGGCGCTACCACCGTACGGCTAATGGTATCTGCTCCTAACAACAACACACTCCCTAAAACAGCCGATAGCGGTAAAATGATATAATAATTCGATTTGAAAATCAATCGTAAAATGTATGGAATTATAAGACCTACAAAACCGATAGTTCCTGAAAATGCAACCGAAGCTCCTACTAAAAGAGCCGTAAAAAGTACAATTTGCTTTTTGGTTTTCTCTACTGGAATACCCAAATGAGAGGCATCTTTTTCGCCTAACATCATTGCATTGAGAGTCTTTCCTTTTCCGATAAGAAAGAAATAAGACAGCCCGACTACAAATAAAAGTATTAAATTTTTGGTCCATGTAGCGCCACCAAGACTCCCTAAATTCCAAAAAGTAAGATCTCTAAGTTGTTCGTCTTTAGAGATGTAAATCAAAAGCCCCATTACTGCAAAACCAAGAGCCGTAATCGCCACTCCTGAAAGCAACATCATCATTACGTTGGTTTTTCCGTTAGTGGTAGAGATTTTATACACTACTGACATAGTGATAAAAGCTCCCAAAAAAGCAGATATACTCAAAAACGAAAAGTGAAAAACTTCCGGAATATAAGGTTTGATAAAATTTCCTAATACAATAGCAATGGCCGCAAAAAGCGAAGCTCCCGAAGTGATTCCTATAAGATCCGGCGAAGCTAGTGGGTTTTTGAACATTCCTTGCAGGCAAGCTCCCGACACCGCCAAAGCACTTCCTACAAAAATGGCCATCATAATTCGACTCAACCTAAGGTCTAAAAACACAAACTTATCGGTTTCAGAAACATTGCTATTTTCAGAAAAAAAGCTTTTCAAAATTTCTCCAAACGAACTTTCAAACTCATATACGCCCATATAAAGCGATAATAGAGCTAAGGCTCCTAGCAACAACAGGCTTATGATTAAGTATATAGAAAGTTTATTCTGCATTTCTGAGGAATTACAAACCCTAAATTATTTTGACAATAACTGATTTAATTCTTGAGTTGCCTCTCCTACTCTTGGGCCAAATCCGGAAAGAAGTTGACCATCCATCGTAATGATTTTTTTGTTTTTTCCTGCTTTGGTTTTGCTTACTCCATTGATTTGAAGAATTCCATTTATACCTCCAAGGCTTTGCAAACCTGAACTGAAGAGCAAAATATAATCAGGATTGGCTTGTAATAAAGATTCTGGAGTAAGCGGTTTAAAGTCTTCAAAATCGTTGACAGCATTCTCTCCGCCTGCCAATGTAATAATTTTTTCCATCGGAGTGTTTTTTCCAGCAACCATAAGTGTTCCTGCTCCTCTGGCATAAATAAATAATACTTTTGGTTTTGTCTTGAAGTTGCTTACTTTACTAAAATCTGAGTCTATTTTTGAAAATAGTTTTTTATAATTATCTTCTCCTAAAGCTGAAGCCACGTGCTGAATAAGTTTTTTTGCTCCTTCAACTGAAAATTCATGAGCATATGTACGTACTTCAATTTTGGCTTGTTTGAGTCTGTTAACAAGATCCGGATTCAAGTCTGTTTCTGTAGCCAAAACCATCATAGGTTTTAAAGCAATAATATTTTCAACCGAAATAGAACGAACATGACCTAAATCTTTGGCTTTTATTTTTACATCTATTGGGTAAGTGCTGGTTACATCAACTCCAACGAGTTTGTCCTGGTGCCCTAAAGCACATATAATTTCTGTGATTGCTCCGTTTAGAGAAACAATTCTTTGTGGGGTTGAAGCGGCTTTTACAGAAAAAGCAAACAGACAGCTAAGTGTCATCAGTAAATTTCGTAGAGTGTTCATATAGAAAGGTATGTTATTTTTACTTAATCTAAATAAGTGCAAATATATCCTTTTTAATTCATCTCCAAAAAATATTTGAGTAAAAAATTATAAAAACAAAAAGCGGAGTAACAATAAAGTTACTCCGCCTAAACCATTTAATTATATAAATCTTAGTCGTTGAAATAAAATCCGTTTGGAGCGATTCCAACTGTATAAGTATTCAATAAATTCCCTGAAGTGGAATACACAAATACTTTTCCGTCTGAAGCAAAATCACCCGCATCAGCAATGTAGATTTTTCCGTCTTCTACCGCAAAACCATACATAGCACTCCATTCTGATGAAGCTTCATAAGTAAGGATCAGTTCATCTCCTATATTTTCGTTCTCAAAATTAGCAATAGCTACAGCATATACAGAATTCACATTCGTATAATAAATAATATCGTCTTCAATGGTCAAATTTCTAACATCCGACATAAAAGGAGAAAGCAATCTTTCGCCTACAATTTGGTGGTTAGAAAGGCTGATTTTTTGAATTTTATACTCCGGATTATTAGTTGTAAGTACGTATAAAAACCCGTCTTCTTCATCAAGAGAATTAGGTGAATTTCCGTCTCCTAAATCGATAACCGCTTCAATAGTATCAGTAACAGGGTTAATAACCGTAATGGAATTTCCGTCTCCATAATAACCGTTTGACACATAGATTTTATCATTGGCTTCGATAATTCTATCTGATGACATACCTAGTGGGATGCTAGAAACGGCATAGGTATTCAAATTGATTACCGCTAAATAATCATCGGCTCCACTCTCCCATCCTGCTTGGTTCACTACATAGGCTTTTCCGTTTTCGGTTACGCCATATCTAGGATTGCTCAATCCGGTTGAAATAGTTGTGATGTATTCAAACGTATTTCGATTTACAACCGTAATGATATTTGAACCTCCTGAAATGATAAAAGCTCTATCATCATCAAAAAACATCGATTGTAAATAAATCCCGATTTCGTCAGCACTTGGATTCACACTTCTGAAAATATCGTGCTCTAGGTTTCCGCTTTCAGAAATAAAACTTATCGAAGCTGTTGATAGACTTGAGCCTCCTTCGTTAAGAATAAAAACACCAGCTTCGAAGTCTCCGTTTGATGTTTGACCACCCGAATTGTCATCGCTACTGCAAGAAGCCAGAAACAAAGACAATAAAACACTGATTTGAAATAATTTGTTTTTCATATTTGTTATTTATTAATGGTTGATAATTATAAACTAATTCCTAATTCCTAATTCCTAATTCCTTTATATAATGCAATTCAGATAAAGCATAAAATTTCGTCCGGGAAGTGGTCTGTTTTCTACGTTTTCGTAATAGACATTCATCAAGTTTTGCACTTTTATTCCCAATGTATAATTCTTTTTATAGGTAAAATCACTTCCTAAATTAAATACCTGATAGGCCTCAAGGTTATATCTCGAATTGTTATCAGAACGAGTGTAAACTTCGCCTACATACACCATTTCTGAATATAAATTAAGATTTTTATAATTGTAAGTAAGATGAGCATTGGCTTTATGAGCAGGCACATACATCAAATATTTGTTTGTTCTTGTGTCTTTGGATGAGGTATATCCGTAATTGGCTTTTAGGTGAAACTCATGTTTACCGATAGCTTTTTGATAAGAAAATCCGCTTTCGAAACCAAAGATTTCCACTTCATCAACATTTTCAGGAGACCAAAGAGCACTTGTCGGAACCCAACGAAGCATATCTTCAATCTGATTATAATATCCTGTAAGGGTAAGAGTTAAATCACCTAAAGTAAATTCATTATTCAATTCAGCTTGATAAGAAGTTTCGGGTTTCAAATCAGGATTTCCTCCTGTTACCCAATACAAATCGTTGAAAGTCGGGATTCGGAAGTTCTTAGATACATTAGCTTTTATCGTATAAAAACGGGTTGGAGCATAACTTGAACCAACCGAATACAAAAACGGACTTTCATAAATATCTGTCACCTCTTTTCGGGCTGAAACTTCATACAAAAAAGAATCAGAAATCAAGTGTTTCATCATCACACTAGCAGAACCGATTTGTCGTTTTCCATAAATCAAATCTGAACCTCGACCTTGATTATGAATGTAATCAATAACTGCATTCAGCTTAATTTTGGTGGAAGCGGAGTAAGCTAAATCATATTTCGCTATCAAGCTCTCGACTTTCCCGAAAGTGTAATAATCGTTAGCAATATTTGGGTTGTATTCGTATTCTTCTAAAAGGTGAGCCAACTTCACTCTCGAAGTAAATTTATCTATCAAACTCGTCCATTCCAAAAGGTTACGGAAATCGAAATTATCATATTTCGTAGGTGTTTCAGACGGAAGCACTAACGAAAAATGCCTTTCTCCGCTAAAGAGATTACTGTAGAACTTCAGGGTGTTTTTGTCATTCAGTCGATAACCGAAATTGGCAGAAAACGAAGAATTCTCATACTGTCCGTTGAGGTTTTTTCGGTTCTTCCCGATCCATTCAAAATCGTTATCTGAAGCGGAATGAACAATACTTAACTGTAAACTATAGTTTTCAGAAGCCAATTGTGATTGAAAATTAACATCATACGTATTAAAACTTCCGTATCTGGTGAACAGTTGATTTTCGAATTTATCCGTAAAGACGAGTTCGTTATTCAAATGAATGCTCCCTCCGATAGCACTACTTCCATAAATAGCACTTCCCCCACCCGATTTCACCAAAATATTATTAAAAATCAGCGTATTAAACGCATTGAAATCGGCTTGACCCAAAAACTGTGAGTTGATGTTGATACCGTTCCAAACCACAGCAGTTTGTGAAGCAGTCGTTCCTCTAAAAGCTACCGATGAAGCTCCACCCGGACCGTTTTCTTTAAAATAAAGCAAGGTGTTATAGTTCAACAGTGAAGTCAAAAAACTGGAATTTCGCTTGATGATACTGTCTGAGAGTTTTTCTGTCTTTTGCGTTTGTGAATAATCTCTTAGCAGATTGTCTGAAATTTCGACCTTCGCCAAAAGAATAGAAAGGCTGTCTTGAGCCAAAAGCCTGTGACTGGAAAATAAAAAGAAAACTAAGAAAACTACCGTATATTTCATATCAAAACCGAACTCTTTTTCCCGAAAGTTCCATCGTTTTAAAGTTATATTCTAGGTAGGTCTCCTGACTTGCATCTTATTGCTCACCTTCCCAACTCCGGAGAGTCAGTGGTTTTTGAAGAACAGCAATAAGTTTAATAGCTTACAGTTGCGGGTACAGTTCAGGACTTGGGTTTATTGAAACGCCTCACCTGATTCCCTTTTAATGAAGAATGTAAAATACAGCCTTCAACCTAAAATGCTTGGGCAAAGATATATATTTTTTTGAGTAAAAAGAAAATAGAGAATAGAAAACAGCTATTTTACTATTCCTCTTCCAAAACATTACTGTTGGAATAGGTTCGCCATTTTTCGATACAAAGCCTCATATCTTCAGGTAGTTCTGTTTCAAATCGCATAAACTCTTTGGTTATCGGGTGTTCAAAACCTAAGGTTTTTGCATGCAGCGCCTGACGTGGAAGAATCTTAAAGCAATTATCTACAAATTGTTTGTATTTGGTGAAAGTCGTTCCTTTAAGAATCAAATGCCCTCCATAGCGTTCGTCATTGAATAACGTATGCCCGATATGCTTCATACTGGCACGAATCTGATGGGTTCTTCCGGTTTCTAACTTACAAGAAATCAAAGTCGTATAACGGAATCGCTCCAGAACTTTATAATGTGTTACAGCCCATTTCCCTTGGCTTGGGTCATCATACAAAGCCATTTGCATACGGTCTTTTGGGTGTCTGTCCATATATCCGGTGATGGTGCCTTCATCTTCGGTTACATTTCCCCAAACAAGTGCTATATATTCTCTTTCGGACGTTTTTTCAGCAAATTGAGCAGCGAGATAATTCATCGCAAATTCGGTTTTGGCTACCACCAAAAGCCCTGTAGTGTCTTTATCAATACGGTGAACAAGTCCGGGACGTTCGCTCGAATTCATCGGAAGGTTATCAAAATGATAAGCCAAAGCATTCACTAAGGTTCCCGAATAATTTCCGTGACCGGGATGTACTACAAAACCAGCCGGTTTGTTGATCACCAACAAGGCATCGTCTTCATAAACAATATCAAGCGGAATATTTTGCGGGATAATTTGGTATTCGAATTTCGGTTTAGAGAACAAAACTCTGATAACATCTCCGGGTTTTACTTTATAGTTAGATTTTACCGGAATATCATTCACCAAAATACTACCGTCTTCGGCTGCTTTTTGGATTTTACTACGACTAGCATTTTGCACTAAAGTGAGCAAATATTTGTCAATTCTGAGCAGAGCTTGCCCTTTAGTAACTTCGAATTTATAATGTTCAAAAAACTCTTCTTCTGATTCGTCTGTCGTAAAGTTATCCGTATTCATATATTATTCCTCTCCTACTTTTTCTGTTGATGTCTCGTCATTAAAAAGAGTTTTCCCGTCTCCGAGAACAAAATCGATTTTAGATGTTCTTTTCAGCTTATCGCCCGGTTTTAGGGTCTTTCCGTTGTGTTGTAACTCCAAAACCACTTCTTCTGCAAAATAAGGTTTATAGGTGATTTTCCCCGCTTCAAAACCAAGTGCTAAAAGTGTCGGAAGTGCCTGACGATAGGTCTGTTCTTTTAAATCCGGAATTTCGACCATCTCAAAACCTGATGCATTGATTTTTAAATACACTTTTCGGTTTTGTTTTACTTTAGAAAAAGCAGATGGGTCTTGCTCTACGATAGAGTTTGGCGGAAAATCTTTCTGAAAATTAATGGTGTCGTTGATATAATAATCTAAATCAAGTGCTTCAAGCTTTTCTTTGGCTTGAACGAGTGTCAGTTTCGTAAGGTCCGGAACTTCAATTTCTTCACCGTGATTGGTTCTGAAACCCAACCATTGCATCAACAAAAAAGTTAAGGCAACCAATATAACCACAGCAATAACTAACTGTTTCAGAAAAGTTTTGCTTTTTAAAAATGCTACTAAACTCACCTTTTTTAGATTTAAAAATTGGATACAAAGATATAACTATTTGCTGATTTGTTGATACTCTCCTACTGTACGATTACATCGAATTAGTAAAGAATAATTTTGTAAGTTTGATTTTAGAGACTTTAGCTATTTTGATTTATTGACAAAAAAGAGTCCTGATTTTTTTGATAATAGATAAATGAATTATACAGTACTGAGTAAAAGATTTATAAACATGAAAAATAAATCTAGGAAAATAAGAATTGTCATTTTATTTTTTATAGGAATGTAATTTACAGGATTTTGTAGAGTATAATTATAGGGTGTCCAATTGGGATATTCTTCCGCTAACGGGTCTACAGATAGCCAAAAACTTACTTTCGGGTCATAATACCTTGCTCCAGCATAATATAACCCTGTTTCCCTGTCCAGCTCGTGTCTGTAAATTTCCACCTATTTATGTAATCTTCGGTTTGGCTGTGCTGTTCAGCCATTGTCTCACCAAAAGGCAAATTTAAGAAAAATTCATACGGCAAGCCATTTAGGTCTGTTAAAAATGTAGCCGTCCCTAAATGGTCAGGATGGTAAAAGTATAAACCTCCCTGCTCCGCAGCCATAAAGCTGAAATCGCTTTCCAAATCTCTTATATCCTCTTCTTCATCCTCTTCTTTATCAGGGCGGTAGGCTTGTTGTCAGTTGTTTACGTTTTTATTTTCAAAAAAGAATCAATTTGGGACACTACCCTACCGCTTAGAGGCTATAAATACATTAGGAATATCGTCAGTAATAATATCTAAGCAAATATCAACTGTATAGATTAAAAAGTGAATTTTTCCCGTATGATATATTTTTTCACTTTCAGTATTATTCGTTTCGAAATATAAAATCAGCTCTGAATTATCAATGATATAAAAATTTGTTTCATTTGTATTTATAACTCCAAAATCATTATACAAATACAAGTTCTGTAAACTTGATAATAAATGATATGGATGTTCTTTAAATAAAACCGATACTTTATACAAATCATTTTCTAGAAACACTATAAAATTATTTCCCTTATACTCATAATTAATAATAAATAGCTCTCCTGTTTTCTTTTCAGAAAAATATTTATTTATCAACTGTCCCATATCTAATTTCTACTTTTTTTCGTCCAGTTGGCGTGCTCTTTTCTATAGTTGGCCTACCATCTGAGCTTTTATTTCTAAACTTAATAATATTACCATCACTATCTTTTCCCCCCTCACTGCCGCACGATTCCCATCGTGTGGTTAAATCATTAATCAAATCTACAAAATATTTATTTGAATAGTGGAACTTCGCTTTCTCAGCAGGAAATTAAAACCCGTTGAGCAATCAACGGGTTTTTTGTTTTTTAAACTTAGGTTCCACCACAAAAAAAGCATCAACAAATCTGTTGATGCTTTTTGACTTACAAACAAATAATATTTATGGATTTGTTGACCACAAACTAAAATCTTTCACAAACGCTCTTGTAGGTAATTTTAATTGATTAACTACTACAAATGCCAGGTCTTCAGGTTGTAACACTCTTTCTTCATTACCATCGGTAAACTTCGCATTTAATGTCATATCTGTAGCAATTGTGCTCGGGTTGATAGTCGTAACTCGTACTCCTTTTTTTCTGAATTCCTGCATTACAGATTCTGATAAGTTTATCAATGCTGCTTTTGAAGAACCATAAGCTCCAAAATTTGCACTACCTTTTAATCCGGCAGTTGAAGCAATATTGATAATATCACTTGTAGCTTGTTGGGTTAAGAACGGAAGTACTTCTCTCATGAAATAATACGGGCCATAAACGTTGGTCGCTATAGATTTTTCGAAGTCTTCTATAGGCATATCTAAAAGACCGCCTACTCTTAGAATTCCGGCATTATTAATTAGTATATCAATTCTGTTATGCTCTTTTGTAAGTGTTGCCACTACGTCTTTCACTTGTGCATACTCACTCACATCAGCTGCAGCAAAGGCCACAGATAGATTACTGTTTACTTCTTTTACGTCTTTGGCTACTTTTTCTAAATCAGATAAAGTTCTACCTACTAAAAGTAAATTAACGCCTTCTGAGGCTAAAGCTAATGCCATAGCTTTTCCTAATCCTTTACCAGCCCCTGTAATTAAAGCTGTTTTACCGTTTAATGTTTGCAATTTCATGTTCTAAATTTTCTACAAAGTTTGTCATTATTGCATAAGCTAGCAAGAGAACGTGGATAAATATTTGTTAAGTTTCGCTTAGTAAAACAAAATGAGTGAATTAGAAATATAACTCTTTATTCACATCGATAAACGGTGAGTAAAAGCCGAGACATCTTCTAACATCATTGATTAAATTCCAATAAACTTAAAAGGTTTTGAAACTACAAAATCAGCCGAAGTTTCGCCTGAATAGGTTTTGTTATCAGATAAATCTAATTTTCTGATATTCGCTTTTTCGCTAAAGTCAATCTTTTTCAGATCGACCCAGAATGCATTGGGCGTAAGGGCTGTTTCAAAATAATACACAAGATTTTTTTGGTCAGCCACAGACCTCCAACGGGTCGTAGATAAATTCGGGTAGCCTTCGATTTCAAAACCGTAAGGCACTGATACATTTCTCATCACGCTAGCTACAGCAGCTACAGCTACTCTGACGTTATCTGTCTGAGGTATGGAGTTAATAAAAAAAGAAGCTCTAACAAAGCGGTCTGAAGCGGTTACAGAGCCCGGCAAATAAACTTTGCCCGGAATATTTTCCCAATATTTTGCTATGGCTAATTGCTTTTCATAAGCAGGGTCGTTTGTCATTACGGTATAGGCCGGGCTATGATGAATAACTAATTTACCACCAATATATTCAAATATAGCACTATCTCCAGAAGCATCAGATAAAGAAAGATGTACGGTTGTGAATTTATCTGTACCCGGAATAAAATCTGATACGATCACAAATGATTCTTTGCTCAATTCCTGAACAGCTTCTGCCACACTGGCAAAATTATCTAAAGCATATTGAGCCCATAAAGAAATGGCAAGACCTTTTTGAGTTCCTTGTTTGTCAAAAGCAGCATATTCAGACTCAACCAGCCAAAGCAAGTTTGCCACTAAACCTTTTTCGTTCATCCCATCGACAACCGAAATATCCCATGCAGTTACAGCCAAACTTCCGTATTTTGAAGTCCACTCGATGGAGTTTTTACCTACTTCACCGTTTCTTTTTATCCCTCGAGGGAAAACCCAGTGATTAGCGGGTATTTCTAACGTAAAATCCATACTTCTACCTGTTATGACCATACCGTTTGGGCCTTTATACACCACCCGAGTGCATGCCTCTGCTTGCTGTAATGGCACACATAAGAGAGCCAAAGCTAAAATCACAGCTGTTTTAAATAAGTCAAAATTTCTCATATCTCAAAAGTTTAAAGTTGCACTATCAAAAACATCATCTCGATCTGACAAGCGATTTCATCAGATAATCATTTTATTGATTGCTCACTAAGGTATAATTAAAAATCGAAATTGATTACGTTTTGAGCAAAATTCTTGTTTGAAACATCATTTAAATCAGAAAATTATAAGATTTATATCATACTTAGCACACAAAATGTCTTGCTAGAATACGATTTAGTTCTCGATACTATTTTTCGTAGTATTCGATAATTATCTGAACACTACGAAAAATCACTCGAACTGACGCAATGATAGGTTTTGTTTTTAGTTTTCTATCAAAACGAATAATGTTTTTATGATATGTAGGTAATGGGTAGTACTCGGGTCTGTATCGAACTCTCATCGAACTCATATCGAACTACCAACGTACTTTTATCGGACTCACATCGAACTACTATCGGACTCTGTATCATAAAATGACTATTTTTTTGGTATAAATCATATTATGTGATTTCCTTTTACAGCAATTAACTATATGTAAATACATATAAAATTAAATTATTTTATACAGCTATATGTTTTTACATATAATTTAGTACATTTGCTTAAATTCGTTGCAAAAGCATATAATTATGATGACACTGGCAGATTTTGTAAAAGAGAAAAGAAACGAAGTAAACCTGACACAGGAGGCTTTTGCCGAACGTGCCGGAGTAGCACTTACGGTGATCCGAAAAATAGAACAGGGTAAAGAAAACCTCAATCTGGAAAAGGTAAACCAGGTGCTCAAAATGTTCGGACATACCCTGGCTCCGGTAAATGCGAGGGAATTATCCAAAACCAACAAATAATAAGGGATGAGAAAAGCAGCCATATACTATAAAGACCTCCTTGCAGGAATACTCACGGAAACTAACGAGGGTGAATATGTTTTTCAATACGAAGAAAAGTATGTTAAAGAACACCCGAAACAGTTTCTCACGTTTATGATGCCCGTAAGTCCGAAACCTTATACTGATAAGCGGTTATTTCCTTTTTTTGAAGGATTGATTCCCGAAGGTTGGTTATTGGATATTGCTTCCAAAAATTGGAAGATCAATCAAAATGACCGTATGGGCTTGCTTTTGGCTTGTTGCCGAAACTGTATCGGAGCTGTAAGTGTCCAACCAATACAACAGGAAAATGAATAATAAAAAGTGTTTATATTGCTACAAAGCATTGGACGAAAATACCCCCAGTGATTTTCACGAACAGTGTAGTCTGGATTTCTTCGGAACCAGACAGCAACCTTTGTTTGAACATTCATTAAAACAAATGGCAGAACTGGCAAAAAATGTGGTGGAAAGAAGCGTAGCCGTTCCGGGAGTGCAGCCTAAACTTTCCTTATCATTAGTGAATGATGCTATTCAGGATGGAAACAAAGGACGTTTGACGGTTGTTGGTGCTTTAGGAGGAAATTATATTTTCAAACCGCCATCAGACCATTTTCCAGAAATGCCGGAAAACGAACACCTAACGATGCGTATCGCTGAAGCCTTCGGGATAAACGTCGTAAAGTCAAGTTTGATCAGGCTGCAATCAGGAGAACTATCCTATATTACAAAACGCATTGACCGAACAGATACAGGCGAAAAGATGCACATGCTTGATATGTTCCAGATTACTGAAGCTTTTGACAAGTACAAAAGCTCTATGGAAAAAGTAGGTAAAGCCTTGAATGAGTATTCTGACAACACTTTGCTGGATAAGGTATATTTTCTGGAATTAGCTATTTTTAGCTTTCTGACCGGAAACAATGATATGCACCTGAAAAACTTCTCTATGATAAATTCAGGAGACAAATGGATATTAGCTCCCGCTTATGATCTTTTAAACGTAGCCATAGTAAATCCTGACGATACCGAAGAACTGGCTTTGACTCTGGAAGGAA
>JBEBUB010000006.1:0-32308 GCA_040393445.1 Flavobacterium beibuense | reverse complement strand
TTGATATTCGCCCCACGAAAGGCATAGATACTCTGAGCATCATCACCCACCACACAAATATTGTGAAAACGGTCTGACAATGCCTTCACAATCAAATATTGCGAATGGTTTGTATCCTGATACTCATCCACCAAGATATAACGGAAACGGTTTTGGTATTTTGCCAGAACATCGGGGTGTACATTGAGAAGTTCATTGGTTTTGAGCAACAAATCATCAAAATCCATCGCTCCAGATTTGAAGCAACGCTCCACATAATTCTGATAAATTTCTCCCATACGAGGTTTTTTGCTCATCGCATCAGCCTCAATTAATTCAGGATTATTGAAATAGGCCTTTACTGTAATAAGGTTATTTTTGTAGGATGAGATTCGGTTAAGAACTTGCTTGGGTTTATAGACATCTCTGTCGAGTTGCATTTCTTTGATAATCGCTCCGATAAGTCTTTGAGAGTCCTGAGTATCGTATATCGTAAAATTGGAAGGATAGCCAAGTTTGGCACTCTCAGCTCTGAGTATCTTAGCAAAAACGGAGTGAAAAGTACCCATCCATAGGTTTTTAGCTTCGTTATTACCAACAATTTGAGCAATACGGTTTTTCATCTCCCGAGCAGCTTTATTGGTAAAAGTAAGAGCTAAAATATTAAAAGCATCAACATCTTGACTCATCAGGTTGGCAATCCGTACGGTAAGCACTCTTGTCTTTCCTGACCCTGCACCTGCTATCACAATCATAGGACCGTCTTTTTGCAAGACTGGAGCCCTCTGAGCTTCATTGAGTTGGCTGATATATTGCTGTATTTTATCTGACATGTATTCTAATTTAAGCAAAAGCCAAAATTAGTGATAAAACGAGCATGGAGCAACATTTATTCAAAGGGATTTATCTGATGACAATCTTTTTAGTAAGGGTTTGTCTATCGTTGTTTAATTTAAGTAAATAAACACCTTTTGTAAGATTTTGTAATTGTATGGTATGAAAACTTCCTGACTCAAATTTACCTTGTTGTAAAAGCTGCCCTGTAAGAGAATAAACTGTATAAGATTTCAAATTTTCTGCTTCTATCATAAGCAATTGATTTTCATCCAGAGGGTTTGGGTATAGTTTTACGTTTTCTAAATTATCTGGATTTTCAACCGAAAAGGAGCTTTCTGAGAGGAGTTGGGTAATCCATTTATTTTCAGATACCACGTAAAAGGCTAAACCTCTACCGGTAAGAGCAACTTTGTTATCATCAAAAACATAAATTGAAGTCAAAAGGCCTTCTTCTCCTCCCGCTGCCTCATACCTATAAACTCCATTGGTATTTCCTGTTTGAGGATTAATCTTATAAACCAAATAATCATAGGCCTCATGCCCAACTATCTCACTTGTTCCTACAAAAAGATTTCCATTTTTTAAAACTAAGGCCCCTCCTAGCGCATACGGAAATACATTTTGCCACAACAAGTTTCCATTATTATCGAGTTTTAAAATAAGATTATGAGAGTTAGAAAAACCGTATAAAAGTTCATCTAATCTATAATGTCCGTCTATATAAAAATTCCCTTGTTCATCTTGTATTACAGAACCCGCTCCCGAAGATGTAGTGTCATTTGGAAAAGGACTATCAACTGACCACAAAATGTTGCCGTCTAAATCCATTTTTGAAAATTGGTAAACGAATTTATTGATTATTAAAAGCTTATTATCTTGAGTTCTTTTAACATTAAACTCATAGTATGGTATATCTGTAAAAGTATTCAAAGTTATATTGTTATATGAATCTACTTTTATAAGTTTAACCTGATTTGAACCATTTGTAAAACCGGTAAGATATATTTCATTATTATACACCAAATGAGCTAAAACATTGTCGCCTGCTAATTGATTAGAACTATCAAAAACTCTTTCCCAAAGCTGATTCCCTTCTGTATCATAAGCAAACAAACGTGCTGTGTCGCTATTATATGTGGATGAAACATATCTTTCAGCCGTAATGAAAATAGTATTATTTTCTGAGATAATTAAAGATATAGGATAATAGGAATAATTTTCTGCGGCCTGAATCGTTTTTGTCCAGATAACATCACCATTGTTTAATGTATATTTCCTAACAACAATTTTTCCTTCTTTAAAAATTAGCATATAAACATGTCCTAGATTATCAATTTTATAATCAATAATGCTATAGTTTGAAAGTTCATTGTCAAAAGTCTGTTCAGAAATAAGATTTCCTGAGATATCGTATTTTAAGACGTGCAACATTATTTGCTGAGTAATGGAATTTATTACTCTTCCTTCAACCAGAAAGGTTTCTTCGCTTTCAGGATGAATTATCGGTGCATTATAAAAAATAAAGTCGTCAGAATAATAAGCGTCTGTCCACAAAGCTTCTTGTGAATAAGCATTCACAAAGAATCCGAACACGAATAGAAAGAAGATAGATTTTTTCATAAGTTTTGATTTAACTAAGGAGTTATAAAGGTATTAAAACTTTTAAAGCGACAAAAGCTTCATTCGTAAAAATCAAGACTTAAACCAAAAATATTTTATGGAGAAAAGACTACATCTCCAGATTCTGAGCTTTTTCATCATCAAACTCACCTTCCCATTTAGCAATCACGACAGATGCCAAACAGTTCCCGATAACGTTTACGGAAGTTCTACCCATATCCATGAGTTCGTCGATTCCTAGAATGGCTGCAATAATAAATGTAGGAAGCCCGAATTGATCTGCTGTAGCAATCAGGATAATAAGTGATGCTCGAGGGATAGCAGCTACTCCTTTACTGGTTACCATAAGGGTTAAACAGATAAGAAGTTGTTCCCCAAACGTAAGGTTCATTCCCGCTGCTTGAGCTACGAAAATCGAAGCTAAAGAAAGATATAGGGTAGTTCCGTCAAGATTAAAACTATATCCTGTTGGCACTACAAACGAAACGATTTTTCGAGGTACACCAAAAGCCTCCATATTGGTCATTACTTTTGGCAAAGCCGCATCAGAACTGGTAGTGGCAAAAGCAATGGAAACAGGTTCTTTAATGGCTGAAATAAATTTCCTGATAGGGACTTTACAGTACAATGCCACTGGTAATAGTACAAAAAGTAAGAAAGCAAATAGAGCCAGATAAAGGGTCAGCAAAAGCATGAAAAGGTATTTGAGAATATCAATTCCCATGTGACCTACGGTATAAGCCATAGCTGCTCCTACTCCAAACGGAGCAAAATACATGATTACGTTTGTGAATTTAAACATTGCTTCTGATAAGCTTTCTGTAAAATCTACCAACGGTTTTCGTTTTCGTTCTTCAACCATTGCCAATCCGATTCCGAAAATGACAGAGAAGACTACAATCTGCAATACCTGATTTTCATAAATCGATTTGATGATGTTTTCAGGAAATATATCTCTGAAAAAAGCTAGAGTCTTAAAAAGCCAATGAACATCATCAGGTAATTGTTCTAAGATAGGAGCATCAGTACTTACTATTTTGGTCTGAGGTAATTCTTCGTGTGGAATTTTGCTCATATCAATCCCTACTCCTGCTTTGGTTAGGTTAATGGCTGCCAAACCAATAAACAAGGCTAAAGTCGTAGCACAATAAAAATAGGTTAAACTCTTCCAAGCCATTCTACCTACTTGTTTCAGGTCTGAATGTCCTGCAATTCCATACACCAAAGTAGCAAACAAAATAGGCCCTACGATAGTCTTCACCAATTTTATGAAACCTTGACTGAGTGGTTTTAGTGAAATCGCAATATCCGGATAGTCATATCCTAAGAAGACTCCAATTATGATGCTTGAAATAATCCAAGTGGTTAGGTTTTTCTTACGGATAGCATGCACCACTACTCCGATTATAGCCAATACTCTAGAGGCAAACAAAATGTTTTCGGGCAATTCGGATATAAAGTGGATTCCGTAAAGTATCGAAGTGATAAATAAAGCTACAATTGGAAATATTCTAAAGAACTTTTTCATTAACTAGATGGTTTTGTATTTTTAGTCTTGAGTTTAGCAAATTGTTTATTCTTTGTCTTTAAAGAGAAAACCGAGGCCCATACTTCTAAGCATTTTCTTTTCGAACCACCAGAAAAATTTAAACTGTCCGAAAACAGCTCCGATGGCAACAAGTAGTACTTGATAAATGGGGAAAATCGCAATCAGCCTGATGGGTAGATACCAACCTCCTAAATCTTCTTTGGTGATTCCTAACCAATTAGTAAATGGTTTTGATAAATAAGCCGAAAGCGAGCCGGTTATGGCAAAAACAATAAAAATGATGACAAGTTGAAAGTTTGAGGTGACCCCCCAACGTTGTTTTAATTTTTCCATTTCACAAAGATATTTTTTTTCTTTCTAAAGCCAAGTACTCCTCTGGGTTTTTCTGCTTTATTTTTCTAAATTTGAACTAAATGGCTTTTTTTCTTTAAAAAAATAAGGGCTTTGCTTACCTTTGTAAGGAATCAGATTAAAATGATTTCAGTTATGAAACCTCAAATTGATTTAGACATACTAACTTCATACGGAGCCGTAGTTAAAAACTATGAAAAAGGAGAAGTTCTATTCTCTGAAGGCGAAAAAGCCCTTTATTACTATCAGGTTATTTGTGGTAGTGTAAAAATGTTTAACACCAATGATGACGGGAAAGAATTCACCCAAGGTTATTTCTCAAACGGACAAAGTTTTGGTGAACCTCCGCTCTTTATAGACGAAAAATATCCGGCTTCAGCAATGGCTTTTCAAACTACTGAAATCATCAAACTCTCTCGAGATAAGTTTCTCAATGTGTTAGATGATTTCCCTGCTATTCAAAAAGAGTTTCTAAACTTAATGGCAAAACGAATTCACAACAAAGCAACTGCTTCAAAAGATATCATCAACCAGAAACCGGAATTTAGAATTCAAGCCTTTTTGGAGACCTGTAAAAAAAGTGGGGAAAAAGAGCTTATTCCTTTCACCAGACAAGAAATTGCCAACTTCACCGGACTTCGTGTAGAAACTGTTATCCGCACACTTTCTAAAATGAATAAGAAAAAAATAGTTGAAATAATCAATCATAAAATCTATTACTGATGCGGTATAAAATTGATTTCTGGCTCAAATTCTCAATCGTAAATCTTTTTTTGGTAGCTCTTTTGGGTATGCTGATGCGATATAAAATAGGTTTTGATTTTCCTTTTTTAGTACAGAAACACTTGCTTCATTCTCACTCTCATTTTGCTTTTGCCGGCTGGATAAGCCATACGCTGATGGTCTTGATGGTCTATTATTTAAAAACCAAAACCACAAAAGTCACCCTGCCTAAATACTCTTGGCTTATTATTGCCAATCTGATTTGTTCTTATGGAATGCTTATATTTTTTATAATTCAGGGCTATGCTTTTTGGTCAATTTTGTTTTCGACTTTATCCATTTTTGTGTCCTATTTCTTTGCTTATTATTTCATCAAAGATTTAAAATACATTAAAGGAGAAACTTCTAAAAATTGGTATAAAGGAGCTTTGTTTTTTTATGTGATTTCCTCTTTCGGAACCTTCTTTTTAGCCTATACGGTAGCTTCAAAAGATTTTATGTTTAACCCTTATTTGGCTTCGATTTATTATTATTTACACTTTCAATACAACGGTTGGTTTTTGTTTGCCTGTATTGGGCTTTTGGCAGATTACCTAAAGCTAAATGAAGCTGAAAACAAAGTGTTTAACACCTCCTATCGTTGGCTTTTTGCCTCGACCTTGGTGACTTATGTGCTTTCTGTTTTATGGCTAAAAATACCGACTTGGCTCTATGTTATCACAGTTATTTTTTCTGTAATTCAGCTTGTCGTATGGATGAATATGTTCTTGCTTATTAGTCGTAAAAAAGGAGGAATTTTAAAACAACAACCTGTGTTTTTACAGTATTTCTTGAAGTTTGCAGGATTGTGTTTAACACTAAAATTTACATTCCAATTACTTTCTGTAATTCCGTCATTGAGTCAGTTTGTGTTTGGTGTTCGCTCTATTATTATTGCCTATTTGCATCTGATTTTGTTAGCTATTTTTTCTCTTTTCTTGCTGTATTACATCTATGCCAATAAGTTCTTAACCCTGAATAAATCTATAAAAACAGGTCTTATATTTTTTGCTATCGGAATCTTTCTTAACGAATTTATCCTTGCCATTCAAGGAATGTCTGCTTTTGGCTACATCCTGATTCCGAAGATAAACACCTTTCTTTTTGGAGCAGCTTTGGTGCTTTTCCTTTCTATGGGATGGGTTGCGATTAAGACGCTTCAAAAGAACCGAATTTAAAAATTTATCACCCTTTCGGGTGATTTTTGCGTTTTTCGGTTATTTTTATGCTGTTATCTTTTGTGAAAAAATACAAAAGCCCTATTATTGCATAACTAAAAACAAGTAGAGAGCCTTTCCTTCCCATACTAAATATTATTTTCTAAAAGAAAAAATAACGTGATTTAGGATTTAAATCTACCATTTCATTGTATTAAAAATTCCTCTCTACTAATCATTAAGAATGATTGAGCTGTTTTTATATTTTTTGAAATAACTAAAATATTTTTTCTATGAACCGAAGTTGTTTAAAAATAACTGCTCCTTTAGCTTTTGTAATTCTTTTTTCGGGATGCGTTGGAGCACCTATTGGCTATGGTGTACAAGCAAACTCTATGAAAGAATGGCAACAACAACAGAACGAACAAGCAAAAAAAAGAGAGAAGGAATTTTATAAAAATACAATGTCTGAACTCAATAGTCGAGAACGTATATATAAAAGTATCTTTAAAGAAAGTAGTCTTGAGAGCATAAATTATGAGTCGGTTGATTACAACTCCCTTATTGAAGAGCCAACCAATTCTTTTTCAGAATATTCAAAAAATGAATCTATTGTAAAATACAGACGTAGCTCACTTTATACACTGATGATTGCTGATACTTTAAATGAAGAATATTATCGGACAAAGTATGTTTTTGGAAACAGCCGACTTTCTGATAAATTTAATAATCATAATATAGGTCCTTATCAAATTATAGGAAAAGCCGGTGATTCTAATCAGGCTCAAAATATAGAAAACTATTTGAATAAAAACCAAGTAGCGAAACAACTGATTGCCAAGTGGTTTAACAGAGGAAAGGACGGTAGTTTTAATATGAATTTAGTTGCCCGTAGAGGCGAATATAACGCCTCTGAATTAGATATAAAAATAGCTTTACATACTGTCCGGGGAAAAGCAATGCTCAAAGATGCAGGCGAAGAATTGATAGGTAACACTTTTGTTGTGGTTTATGATTTTGAAAACAATGAAAATAATCGCAATATAGCTCCTTTCAAATATTCTTTAAATTCTGAGATTACAATCAGAGCCTATTTGTATCGTTTAGTATGGGATGATTATACGGCTGCCGTCTTTTATAACGATTATTGGTTGGATAAAAACAGCCTTGAGAGCTCTCGTAAAACCGCTTTTGAAAATTCAGATATTTTTAAATTGAAATATATTGGTAATGTGGTTATAGATGAACACTCAAATACGGGAATTGTTAAACACAATAGAGAAGTTCTAAAGAAATTTGAAAAAGAAACTATCGATTGGAATGATATCAATTCTAATCAAACTGATGCAGCATTAAAAAATGCACTGAACGTATGCCTGAATGAGTTAGAGCGTAAATATGAAGAATTCCGGACTAAATTTCCTTTATATAGCGGAAACCCTATTGCAGCTAAGGTTGGAAAAAAAGAAGGCTTAAAAGAGGGAGATACTTTTGAAGTACTCGAGCAGATTTTAAATAAAGATGGCACGACTGAATATCAAAGGAAAGGAGTTATAAAAATAAAAAAAGAAAAAGATATTTGGAATAATACCGCTGAGGGAGATTGGTTTGGAGACTCCTCTGAAATGGAATATACTATTTTTCAGGGACAAAAAGGAAAATACCACCAGGGTATGCTTATCAGGCAAATAAATTAGGAATTACTATAATTTAAAGACGAGGATAACTATAAATAAAACCAATGAAAAAAAGCATTACTACCACAATAGCATTTTTAACGCTGTCTTTTACTTTTGCTCAGCAAATAACCGTAGAAGAAATCTATGATAATTATATAGAAGCTATTGGTGGAAAAGAAAGACTAAATAATATTGTCAATCAAATGACAATATCTACAAGTAATTCTTCTGTTTCCTCAGAAGCGTGGTCAACAAACTCTCAAACAATGGTCATTGATTTTATAGATTATGATGCTCAGCAAACTGCAAACATTACTAAAAACTATCCTTCTTCTTTGAACGGAAACAAAACTTCTTATACGAGACGTCTCACTGCTAATGGAAAAATGACTATTATACTTCCTGACGGACAAAAAATAGAAAGCTCATTTCCTGAACAATTTCCAGATTTTATGGATACAACAGTACCTTTAGGAAGTAAAATCTTGCCCAATAAAACTTTTAATGATAAAGAAGTATATGTGGTTAATTATGAACAGGAAATAGCAGGGATTAAGCAAAACGTCTATGAATATTTCGATATAGCTTCCGGGTTAAAAATCGGTTCAAAAAATAATTCTGAAACAACTAAAGACAACGAAACTTCTGCTCTTTCTACTTCCATTAGCACATCTTCAACCTCGGTTAATTCTACAATTACCAGTTTTGAATATAAAAAAATGAATGGTTTTTTATATCCCTATAAAATAAAGGCAAATTCTTATATGGAAATTATCATTACAACCATCGAGCCTTCTGTGAGTGAATTAGCCTCGTTTGTAGTAAAAGTAGATGAAAATAAGGTAGATGAAAAATATAAACAAAAAGAAGTCAATACTAAAACTACCAAATCACACAGTGAATGGGAGACAGAAATTTTAGCCGTAGAGTTTAATATAGATACTGAAGACTTTAAACAAAACTGTTTTCAAAACCCGGAAGCGTGTTTTGAAAAATATGAAAAAAAATAAAATCATTTTATAAAAATTAAGCTATGAAAAAAATATTCTTATTACCTTTTTTTCTTGGAGGATTCTTTGTTACTGCTCAGCAAATAACCGTAGAAGAAATCTATGCTAATTATATAAACGCTATTGGTGGAAAAGAAAAGATAACAAATATTGTAAACAAAAAACAACATATTGCTATTTATTCTTCTGTAAAAGTTTCCAAAGAAGAACCTATTTCATTTATAAATGTAGCCAAGAAACTTATGGATAATTCCCAAACAGTAGAAAACGGAAATATCGCAGGGCTTTTTGGTATTACAACAACAGAGCAAGATTCTCTTCATTTGGTTAAGGAGCTTATTGACTTTACAGATAGAGCTAACGATCAATATGCCTCCTTATCAAAATCGCTTGAGGGAAGTTATACAAGATTACTTAACCTCAATGGAAATTTTTATTCTGTGAATGAAGATGGAACCAAAAATATATATTCATCATCATTTAATCCTTTTAAAGACGATTTTTTCCCTGAGGCAACTATACGGGGAGAAAGAGAAGTAATGTCTAATGAAATTTATAAAGGAGAAGAAGTCTATGTCGTAAAGTATGAAGCGGAAAGAGCAGTTCCTACTATTAAGAAAAATGATGTTTACGAATATTTTAGCACGGCTACAAGACTTAAAGTCGCAAGTAAACAAATAACCGAAATTGAAATAAAAGGATATAAATCAATTACTACTACAATTACCGAATATGAAGATTATAAAGAAGCAGACGGAATCCTCATACCTCACAAAACCATTTTTTATAATGAGGAAGGTAAAAAACAATCAGAGTATAGAGTTTTGGATATTCAATTCAACATAAACCCCGAAGACTTTAAACAGAACTGTTTTCAAAACCCGAAAGCATGTTTTGAAGAATATAAAAGAAACTGATAAAGACCTTTTATAGCCACAATGCATAAGCTATTGTGATTATTCCTAAATGAAATCGAAAGCTAAACCACCAACTTCTCTTTTCTGAAAATGTCTTCTTCGTTGCTTTGGATACCTAAAGCTTTGTAGATGTAATAGAAAGTCGAAAGAATCTCAGGTTTTCCGTCCACTAGAGCTACATCGTGTTCGAAGTGTGCAGAAGGTTTTCCGTCACGAGTCACGATAGTCCAACCATCTTTGAGTTGTCTGATGTTTCGAGTTCCCATGTTAATCATCGGTTCGATAGCGATAACCATTCCTTCAACGAAAAGTTTTCCTCTACCTTTTTTACCGTAGTTAGGCACTTCTGGATCTTCGTGCATCTTACGACCCAAACCGTGACCTACCAGTTCTCTCACAACACTGTAATTTCTCGTTTCGCAATATTTTTGAATAGCACTACCAATATCTTCTACTCTATTGCCAGCACGGAATTCGTTAATCCCTACATAAAGTGATTCTTTGGTAACCTGAAGAAGTTTTTTAGTCTCCGGAGCTACTTCGCCTACCTCAAAAGTATAAGCATGGTCTCCGTAAAATTCATGAACAATAGCTCCGCAATCAACCGAAACAATATCTCCATTTTCCAAAGGTCTATTGGTTGGCAAACCATGAACAATTTGTTCATTCACACTTGTCAATAAAGTTGACGGACAACCATATAACCCTAAAAATCCAGGAATACCTCCGTTATCTCTGATATAAGCCTCAGCCATTTTATCTAGTTGAAGGGTCGTAACACCTTCTTTAATTTCTGTAGCCAACATACCCAAGGTTTTAGAAACCAAAAGGGCTGCCTCTCTCATCAATTCTATCTCTTCTCGTGTTTTTGAAATAATCATTTTCTAAAAATTTGTGCAAAAATACGGATTTTAAATTATTTCTTCCCTCTCAAATAAATTCTGATTCTAATATAAATTTCACTGCTACTTTGAGATTACTACCTCATTGAATCACAACCGATAAGATTTCTGTTAAAAACATCTTGATTGATATTTTTTTACCCTTTTTTCTTTTAAATTTTGCTATTTATAAAGGCTTTACTATCTTTAGTGCCTGAAAATAAAGTTGTGAACCTTAAACATTACCAAAATGTTAGAACAAAAGAATGATAACCTGCCTGAGGCAGACGGAAACCAAGAGAACGAAATGACTCAAGAAGTTCAAAATTCCGAAATCGAACAGGCAGAAGACACTAGTAAAAAAGTCTTAGACGAAATCGAAAATTCGAATGCAGAAGAGTCGGAAGATGAAACCCTAACCGAAAGACACGATATACCGATGCTCGACTATGAATCCATGTCTATGGAGGAATTGACAGATGAGCTCGAAAAACTGCTTACTACCGGAAAAGTTGCTTCTATCAAAGACCACGTTGAGGAAATCCGTAAAGAATTCTATAATAAGTATCATAGCTTTATCGAAGACAAAAAAGAAGAATTTGCCAATGAAAATAACGGAGATACGACCGATTTTGAATATCATTTTCCGTTAAAAGGCAAATTTGATTCGCTACTGAATGACTATAGAGAGCGAAAAAACAAGCATTACAAAAATCTAGAAAACAATTTAAAAAATAACCTTTCGATTCGTCTAGCTCTTATCGAAGAATTGAAAGGACTTATCAATCCTGAAAATAACATTCAGGATATCTTCAGACAATTTAACGACATCAGAGAAAGATGGAGAAATGCCGGGCCTATCCCGAAAGATAAATATAACCACGTTTGGAATAATTACCATTTTCACGTAGAAAACTTCTATGACTACATTCACCTAGACAGAGAAGCTCGTGACATGGATTTCAAATATAACTTGGAGCAAAAACAAAAAGTTATTGCTAGAGCAAAAGAGCTTATCCAAGAACCGGATTTGAACAAAGCTTTTAGAGAACTACAATTGCTTCACAGACTTTGGAAAGAAGAACTAGGACCTGTTTCTAGAGAATATCGTGACCAAATCTGGAACGAATTCAGCGCTGTTACCAAAGAAATTCACGACAGAAGAGAGAATTATTTTAATCAAATAAGAGAAAAAGAACAACAAACTCTTGCTGAGAAAAAACAAATCATTGAGCAGATTCTAGCCTTAGCAGAAGAAAATATTACTTCGCATTCAGGATGGCAAAAGCAAATCAAAAAAATTGAGGAGCAGAAAGAAATTTTCTTCAAAGCCGGAAAAGTCCCTATGGAAAATAGAGACGAAATTTGGGAAGCTTTCCGTAATGCTACAAAAGAATTCAACACTAAGAAGAACAATTATTATAAAAACCTGAAAGCTGAGCAACACAATAACCTTGTCAGAAAACAGGCACTTATAGATAAAGCAAATCAACTTAAAGAAAGTGAAGATTTTGCTGCTGCCACTCCTATTATGAAACAAATTCAGGAAGAGTGGAAAAATATTGGTCACGTGCCAAAAAAAAATTCGGATGCCATTTGGAACGAATTCAAAGCAGCATGTAATCATTTCTTTGACCGTCTTCATGCAAAACGTAGTGAAGAAAACAGTGTCGAAAACGAAGCTTATGAAGCTAAAAAAGCATACTTGGAAGAAACTTTAAAACAAGTAGAACTTTCAGGTGATCACAAAACCGATTTAGACACAATTAAATCACATATCGAAAAGTGGAAAAGCTTTGGTAGAGTGCCTCATCACAAACGTTATATCGAGGCTAAATACAACAAAGTATTAGACGGACTTTTCGATAAACTTAGCCTAAGCAAAAAAGATTCTGAAATGATGCGTTACAATAATCGTATCAACAATTTGGCTAATTCTGATGAGAACTCAAAACTGATGTCTGAACGTATTTTCTTAACCAAGAAGATTGATGAAATGCAACAAGAAGTTCGTCAGTTAGAAAATAACAAATTGTTTATTACAGGTGCTTCAGATAAAAATCCGTTTGTGGCAGAGGTGAACAAAAACATCGAAAAACGCAAACAAGAACTCGAAGTTTGGAAAGAGAAACTTAGACAACTCGATACTATTCTGAAAGGGTAACCTAGTAAGAATGAAATATAAAAATTAAGCCTGTCAATTGACAGGCTTAATTTTTTATAAGATAAAACTAACTTATCTGATTAGTTTTTTATACTTAATTCTTGTCGGGATTAAATCACCCAAACGTTTTTTACGGTTTTCTTCATAGTCAGAGAAACCACCTTCGAAGAAATACACTTCTGAGTTTCCTTCGAAAGCCAAAATGTGTGTACAGATTCTATCTAAGAACCATCTGTCGTGAGAAATCACTACAGCACAACCTGCGAAGTTCTCTAAACCTTCTTCGAGTGCTCGAAGGGTGTTGATATCTAAATCGTTGGTAGGCTCATCCAATAAAAGTACGTTTCCTTCTTCTTTGAGAGTCATTGCCAAATGCAAACGGTTACGTTCACCTCCTGAAAGTGTCGAAACTTTTTTGTTTTGATCGCTTCCTCCGAAGTTAAAACGGCTCAAATAAGCTCTCGAATTCACTTGTCGTCCACCCATCATAATAAGTTCTTGACCGTCAGAGAAATTTTCCCAAATTGATTTTTCCGGATCAATATTTTTATGGGTTTGGTCAACGTAAGCGATTTTTACGGTATCACCCACTAAGAATTCACCTTTGTCCGGAGTTTCTTCTCCCATAATCATTCGGAAAATGGTGGTTTTTCCGGCTCCGTTTGGCCCAATAATTCCTACGATTCCGGCTTGTGGAAGTTTAAAGTTCAAATCATCATAAAGCAATTTGTCTCCATATCCTTTTGACACACCTACTGCTTCGATTACGTTAGTTCCTAAACGAGGTCCATTCGGAATGTATAATTCCAATTTTTCCTCCAATTGCTTTTGGTCTTCGTTCAAGAGTCTGTCGTAGTTTTGTAAACGAGCTTTTTGCTTGGTTTGTCTTCCTTTAGCTCCTTGGCGAACCCATTCTAACTCTCGTTCTAGGGTTTTTCTACGTTTCGAAGCTGTTTTTTCTTCCTGCTCCAAACGTTTTGATTTTTGGTCTAACCAAGAAGAATAATTTCCTTTCCACGGAATACCTTCTCCTCTATCTAATTCCAAAATCCAACCGGCTACGTTATCCAAGAAATAACGGTCGTGGGTTACGGCAATGATAGTCCCTTGATATTGTTGTAAGTGTTGTTCTAACCAATGCACCGACTCTGCATCCAAGTGGTTGGTAGGCTCATCCAATAATAACACATCAGGTTGTTGTAAAAGCAAACGACAAAGCGCTACACGACGTTTTTCTCCTCCCGAAAGCACTTTGATTGGCGTATCAGGATCTGGAGTACGAAGGGCATCCATCGCTACTTCTAACTTATTATCAATTTCCCAAGCACCAAGCGAATCGATTTTATCTTGCAGTTCGGCTTGTCTGTCCATGAGTTTTTGCATTTTGTCTGCATCCTCATATACTTCCGGAAGACCGAACATATCGTTTATTTTGTTGAATTCATCAAGCACAGCCATCGTTTCGGCCACACCTTCACGAACGACTTCAATAACTGTTTTATTTTCGTCTAATTGAGGTTCTTGCTCTAAATAACCTACGGTATATCCGGGAGCAAAAACAACATCACCTTGATAGTTTTTGTCAACACCAGCAATGATTTTCAAGAGTGATGATTTTCCAGATCCGTTAAGACCCAGAATACCAATTTTAGCTCCGTAAAAGAAGCTCAAATAAATATCTTTTAAAACTTGTTTATTGGTCGAAGAGTAAGTCTTGCTTACTTTCGACATCGAAAAAATTACTTTCTTATCGTCTGACATTTTTATTTAGGATTATGTGAATTAGGATTTGTTTATTACTAATACGATTGTATCAATACTTCTGACGGAATTCCGAACTTTGAATTTAGCTTTCTAATCATTTCGAGAGATAATTTTCTTTTTTTGTTCAGAATTTCACTTGCTCTGCTTTTTAGTCCAATTAAGTCTGCCAAATCATTTTGAGTATAGTTCAATTGTTCCATTCTGAATTTGATAGCTTCAATTGGGTCAGGCATTTCGATTGGAAAATTTTCGTTTTCGTATTTTTCAATTAAAATCCCTAAAATTTCCAATTCATCTCCTTGTTCTGTTCCTTTTTTGGCATCAAAGATTTGCTCAAGCCTTTCCAAAGCCTGATTATAATCGCTTTCTGATTTTATGGGTTTTAGTTTCATTGTTTTCTGATTTTAAATTGTGTTTACATCAATTTTATCATAATCTGAATGTGTCCCGACGAATCGTATCCAAACCATTTGATAGTCATAATTTATTCTCACTATCAATCTGTATTTGTTTCCTTTTATATCAAAACAAATCCTGTTGTTTTTCAAAACACTTGCACTCGGATAATTTGCTTTTATTTCGTTCGAGTTTTTCCAAGCTGCATTTTCTACCTCTCGATACCAAGCCTTTAACTGCTGTTCGCAATCATTGTGCTTCTCCCAAAACTCTCGTAATATCTTTTTTGAAATTACCCTCAAGGCTGATTTAATTTTGTCAGGACAAAGATAAATAAAAAATTCCCAATTCGGGAACTTTTAAAGAATTATTTTAAAACACCTAGGATTTCCAATTATCCGAAAACGCTTTCCATTCTCAAATAAATATTGATAATGAAAATGACACAAGCCGCTACAAGCATAATGAATTTTGCGGATTTGTATTCTTTTTTTCGAGCCATTATTATCACTTGATTGAGTGTAATCAGCAGAATAAAGCTGAAAAAGAAAAACAGAAATTTATCTACGGTCATAATTTTATAGTTTCTTACAGAAAAGCAAAGATAGCCCTAAGTTATGAGAAAGACAAGAGCGAAAAAATGACCTTTAAAAGTACTGTTTCAACAAAAAAAAGAGTTGAAAATTAGACTTCCAACTCTTTTCTATATCATGAGATTTCTAGTTTATATTCAAATAAAAATCCCCGAACTCCCAATTGGTTAAAACCCCGAAGGTGACTATAAACAAAATAAAAATCTCTGTCAAAATCATGATGAAAAAAAGTAGTATTCTAAGACCGATACTCCATATTTTATAATCGCTACCAAAAGCATTGATATAAGCATAAGCAATATACAAGAAGGTCATTATAGTAATTATCCAACTAAGATTGCTTCGAGTATCAGGACTTAAATCTACGAGAAGATCAAGATAAAAAAGAAGATTCCCTAATAAAGACAACAACAATATCCCTAACAAAACCATTCCACCAATTATGAAATGTTCGCTTAAGTTCAGCTTCTTCTTTCGGAATAAAATAAAGCTATTTAGAGCGGCAAGCGGAACAAAAAGAAAGATGATGATTTTACTTTTTTGAGATAAAATTTCATCCATTTTCCTACTGGCTTCGTTCATATAAGTAGGTTCTTCTACAACAAGCAAACCTCGATTCACTAATATCTCTGTATGGAAATGCCTAAAAAACAACATTAAACCAATAACAATCAGAATCAACAAAAAGACATTATAGTAGCTTTTTCGTTTTCCTGCAATATAATCTAAAGCTGCTTTTCCGGGGCGAACTAAAGCTTGTTTGGCCGTAAAGAATATACCTTTATCTAAATGAAATGTTCCGTGAAGTACATCATGGAAGATAAAATTTTTAAACGAAATACGATGCGTATCTGTTTTTTGTCCACATCCTGAACAATATTTATCAGATACTTCTTTTCCGCAATTTAGGCAGTGTTTGGGTGTCATTTAGGTCGTATTGGGCTTGGGTTAATTAGTAATGCCAAATCTACAAAAGAATGTGAAATACTCAATCATTTTTTGGAAGTCCGCATAGCTTTTACTTTTTTGAGCTTAGAATCATTTTTAAACTGTTCATATTGCTCTGTTTCCATCCTGTAAATAGCTATTTTACCGTTACTGTCTGCATGAATCCCAAAACCATACATTTTAGTCAAAGGAGACGAACGTAAACAAGCTTGTCCTTTTGAAAAAAACTCTTTTCTAGCCTGCTCGTATTCTGATTCTATAAAACCATTTCTGTTGGCATATATCTGAAAAAGAATGTCATCAGAAGTAAATTTATACGGATTTTTGATAAGTAATTCATATTGTAATTCCGCAATAGTCTTATTAGGCTTAGAAGGAGGTTTTGTTCCCAATGAAGCCTTTGTGTCTTCTGCTACTTCAATAAAAGTGTCAAAATAATTTGTAGTATGTAAAGTCTTTTTTTCCATCTATCAAAGCATAAAAAAAGAGGTATTCTTATTTAAAGAATACCTCATAATTTTTATTTAAAATAAGACAAATCGTGATTGTCTTCGATTTTTAGAAGTGTTTCATAAATTAGCTTGATTACGTTTTCCACATCATCTCGATGAACCATTTCAACGGTTGTATGCATATAACGTAATGGAAGCGAAATAAGAGCAGAGGCTACACCTCCATTGCTATAAGCAAACGCATCTGTATCGGTTCCGGTAACTCTTGAGGAAGCTAAGCGTTGAAACGGAATTTTATTCTCCTCAGCTGTGTTTAGAATCAGTTCTCTCAAGTTGTTTTGAACAGCCGGAGCATACGTAATTACAGGACCTTTCCCGATTTGAGTATCTCCTTCAATCTTTTTATCAATCATCGGAGTGGTAGAATCATGACAAACATCAGTCACGATAGCCATATTCGGTTTGATGGTTTTGGTAATCATCTCCGCTCCTCTCAAACCTACTTCTTCTTGAACCGAATTGGTGATATACAACCCAAAAGGAAGCGTTTTTTTGTTCTCTTTTAAAAGCCTTGCTACTTCAGCAATCATAAAACCTCCCATACGGTTGTCTAAGGCTCTACAAACGAATTTATTTTCGTTTAACACGATAAATTCATCAGGATAGGTAATCACGCAACCTACGTGAACGCCTAACTTTTCTACTTCTTCTTTAGTAGAACAACCCAAATCGATAAAGATGTTTTCGATTTTCGGAGTTTCTTCTTTTCCTCTGTTTCGAGTATGAATAGCAGGCCAACCAAAAACTCCTTTTACGATTCCGTTTTTAGTATGAATGTTCACTCGTTTTGAAGGAGCAATTTGGTGGTCTGAACCTCCGTTTCTAATCACGTAAATAAGTCCGTCATTGGTGATGTAATTCACATACCATGAAATTTCGTCAGAGTGACCTTCAATCACCACTTTGAATTTCGCTTCCGGATTGATAACTCCCACTGCTGTTCCGTAAGTATCCGTAATAAAAGTATCTACATAAGGCTTTAAATAATCCATCCAAATTTTTTGTCCTTCAGACTCATAACCAGTTGGTGATGCATTATTCAAGTATTTTTCAAGGAACTCTAAAGACGATTTTTTTAGTATTGACTTTGGCATAGTTGTAGTAATTTAAATTTTCAGCTAAAATAAAAATACTATTCGAGAGTTATGGTATTAAATTCATAATTTTGACTAATTTTCACCACAGATGAACTCGTTGAAATTTATAATTCCGTTTTTGTTGATTTGTTTCTCTGTTCAAGGGCAACAAGAGAATGATTCGCTCAAAAAAGAGGACGATATCTGGCAGGATATCCTTTTGGATGAAGTTTTGATTACCAACGAAAAACTGACTCCTGAGCAACTAGAAGCTCAAAAGCAATATTTACTTCTCAAACGTAGAGTTTATAGAACTTATCCGTATGCTAAAACAGGATCAGAGAAGTTAGAAGAACTCAACCGAAACCTAGCTCGACTCAAAAACAAAAGAGACCGTAAAAAGTTTCTGAAAATCACTGAGGAATATATGGAAACGCAGTTTGAAGCCCGACTGAAAAACCTTTCCAGAAAAGAAGGACAAATCTTAGTGAAACTAATCAATCGCCAAACCGGACAAACGACTTATGATTTGGTCAAAGACCTGAAAAGTGGTTGGAATGCTTATTGGATGAACAAAACAGCCAGCCTTTTTAACATCAGCCTAAAAGTTGAATATAATCCTTATAAAGTTCAAGAAGATTTCTTGATTGAAAATATCCTTTTAGAAGCTTTTGAAAGACGTTTCTTACCCGAACAACCTCCGAAGAATAAAATTGATTACGTCAAGCTCAAAAACATCTGGAAAGACACTCCGACTCCTTAAAAGTATTTGAGTAAAACAGAAAGAAATCTAGCTAAGCTGTAGAAGTTTTTTAACTATTTCTGAACAAACCTTATCGAGCAATTGATAAACATGTTCGAAGTCTGCTGCTGTTCCCCAATACGGGTCGGGAACTGCCGTGTTTTCATAACCCGGAAGTTCGTTCATTATAAGACGAACTTTATCTTTTGCTTCTTGATTAGAAGCTAATGCCAACACATCATTGTAGTTGTTAGCATCCATCACATAAATGATATCAAAAGTATCGAAGTCTTGTTTAGTGAATTGTCTAGCTCTTTGTTTCGAAATATCTACTCCGTATTTCTGCCCAACCTTAACCGAACGTTTGTCAGGAGCCTCTCCGGCATGCCAACCTCCTGTTCCGGCTGAATCAACCAAAAAATCAGTTTGAGGGAGTTTCGACTGCAAAACTCCTTCAGCTAAAGGACTTCTGCAGATATTCCCTAAACAAACCATTAAGATTTTTGTTTTCATCTCAAAAGACTATACAGAGAGTTTTTTAGTGATATCGTCAACAAACTTTTTGAAGTGTCTGTCTGTTTCTATTAAGTTATCTACAGTCTTGCAAGCATGAAGTACGGTAGCATGATCTCTGTCTCCGATTTGTGAACCAATGTTCTGCAAAGAGGCTTTCGTATATTTTTTAGCAAAAAACATAGCCAATTGTCTTGCCTGAACAATATGACGTTTTCTGGTCTTAGATTGAAGGGTTTCAACATCCAACTGGAAATAATCTGAAACTACTTTTTGGATATAATCAATAGAGATTTCTCGTTTGATGTTTTTCACAAACTTCTCTACTACCTGTTTAGCTAAATCAAGAGTAACTTCTTTTTTGTTGAAAGACGATTGTGCTATAAGCGAAATAATAGCTCCTTCGAGCTCTCTAACGTTAGTTTTTACGTTTTTAGCAACATACTCTACAATCTCATCATTCATCTCTACTCCGTCTCTGTAAAGAATATTTTTCAGAATAGAAAAACGGGTTTCATAATCGGGTTGTTGCAGTTCTGCAGACAATCCCCATTTGAAACGAGATAAAAGTCGTTGTTCGATATCCTGCATATCTACAGGAGCTTTATCTGAAGTTAAGATAACTTGCTTTCCGTTCTGGTGTAAATGGTTAAAGATATGGAAGAACACATCTTGAGTTCCTGCTTTTCCTGAAAGGAACTGCACATCATCAATAATCAACACATCAATGAGTTGATAGAAATGAATAAAGTCACTTCTGGTATTTTTTCTGACCGAATCTACAAACTGTTGTGTAAAAACTTCGGCCGAAATGTACAATACGGTTTTTTCAGAGAATTTTTCTTTGATTTCAACACCAATAGCGTGAGCTAAGTGTGTTTTTCCTAAACCTACTCCTCCAAAAATCAAAAGCGGATTAAATGAAGTTCCTCCCGGTTTGTTAGCCACAGCCATACCAGCAGATCGAGCCAAACGGTTTGAGTCTCCTTCTAAGAAATTTTCAAAACTATAATTCGGGTTGAGCTGAGATTCTATTTTTACATTCCTAATCCCAGGAATTACAAACGGATTTTTAAGTTCAGGGTCTTTGTTCTGAATAGGGAAATCAACTTCCTGGGGTTTCATTGGCATACGGTTGGAGCCTGGTAGCTGCTCTGTAAAGGGCTGCTTGTTACCTACCGCATTTTCCATTTTGATTTTATACAACAACTTTGCTCCTTCACCAAGTTCTTTGGTTAAAGCAAGTTTTAACAGCTTAACGTAGTGTTCCTCGAGCCATTCATAGAAAAATTTACTTGGGACCTGTATATGAAGCACATTACCCGCTAATTCAACCGGGGTTATCGGCTCAAACCATGTTTTGAATGCTTGACTCTGTATATTGTCCTTTATAAAAGACAGACAGTTTCCCCATACCGATTGAGCAGTTTTGTTCATATTCTTCAAAAAAAAATTATCTTTGTTGCTGTTATTGTATTGAGTTTCACCGTAAGGCGATTGTAAAAACAGGTTTGTTTTTACGGGTTTTTGAGTTAGCAAATATGTAAACAAAATTCTTCAAAAAAAAACGGAAATGATATTGCTTTTTAAAATTTATTTCCGTATGAAATTTTAATCTAAATTTTTATTTTAACTTTTATGAATACTTATCAATTTACCACCCGTGTCCGTTATGCAGAAACAGACCAAATGGGGGTAGTTTATCACGGGAATTATGCCGTTTATTTTGAAATGGGCCGAGTGGAATGGCTTAGAAATCTGGGAGTTTCATATAAAAAAATGGAAGAAACCGGAATTATGCTTCCGGTTGTTTCCTTGACTATGAATTACAAAAAACCGGCTCGCTATGATGACCTTTTGACCGTAATCACGAAGTTTAAAAGTCAAACCTCAGTAAAGATAGAATTTGACTATGAAATCCTGAACGAAAAAGGTGAGTTATTAACAACAGGATACTCCGTTTTGGTATTTGTGGACATGAAAACCGGAAAACCAACCCTCCCTCCGGACTATATCAAAGAGAAACTTCAGAGTTTATAAAAACAAAAAAAAGGGTATCGAGTGATACCCTTTTTAATTCTATATAAAGACCTTACATATTATTTACCAAACAAATTTTTGATAGCATCTTTGGTTTTATCTTTCACTTTTTCTTTTACCTCTTCCTTCACTTCTTCTTTTTTCTTTTCAATTTCTTTTTCTACTTCTTTTTGAATTTCTTCTTTAGTAGTTGGGATATTCACAGAGTCTTTTCCGATAGCATTCCCTACCATATTACTCAAAGCATCTTTCCCTTTGTTGATAAGTTCGTTTTTCTGATATTCTATAATTTGAGCCGAAAGTTTTTTCACCACTTCTTTCATATCTGTAGAAACTTTCGGGTCAGAGAATGTACCTGTAAGGTTTGCCTTTACAGGAACCACCAAATTCTTCGCTTCATTTCCGCTTAATTTTGACAGCAAATCTGTTACTTCTTTACCCAGATATTTAGCTGGAACATCAAAAACAACTCCGTACTGCATATTTTGGTCAAAACCGTGAGTTCCTGAAACTCCTATTTTGACATCTTCATATTTGAAGTCAAGCGGTTTTAAATGCACTTTTCCGTTTTCGAAACCAAGTTGTGCTTTTAAGTTATTAATATTCAATTTACTTAAATCAACAAAACTTAGGTTTGAATCCAGCGCAGAAAGCAATTTAGAATTCTCAGCATTCACTTTAGCATCAATAAGTTGCCCTAATAAATCACCTGATAAAGAGTTCAAATCAGGAGTCATTTCTTTAGCATCAAGATTTCCTCCTAATTTAATAGTCGAACTCAACTTACCGTTGATAACACCTGCAATTGGAGCAATATTTTTCAACATATCCATTTGAGTGAAGGCTTGCATAATATCAACTTTATCTAAGTTAAGACTCATGTCAAAAGTTGGGATGTCTTGTTGGGTCGAAACATTTCCGTTTGCTCCAATTTGACCTCCGAAAATTGAAGCTAATACGTTTTGTAAAGCAACGGTTTCATCTTTGATAAGTAGTTTTCCTGAAACGTTTTTCAATACCAAATTATCATAAACCACTTCACCAGCTTTAGCGGTTAACGTACAGTCTAAGAAAGCCGGAATTTTAACCGGTTCAGATGCCGTTTGAGCCGTTTTTTCAGTTTCAGCAGGCTTTTCTGCCTCAGGAGCAGAAGTCATGAAATCGCTAACATCCAAATGGTTTGATGACAAATTAAAGTTACCTTTCAGGACTTGATCTTTAAACATAAATCCGTAGAAGTTATCCAAAGTTCCGTTTACTTGAACATCTGATTTTCCGGTTTTCATATTCAATTTCGAAAGCGCCACATGACTCGGATTGAACGTTAAATCAGCTTCAGAAATATCAAGTGGTTTAGCCAATTCTTCACCTTCATATCTAAATCCTGTCAAATTCATAGTTCCGGCAGCCTTTACGTTTTCGTATTTAGATTGTTCGATAGAATTCATATCTAAAGCCAACTCTAAATTCGCTTTTATGATTCCGGATAAGTCTTTTTGAAGATCAATCGGATACGCTCTTGAAAGGTTAGCTAAATTGATGGTTCCATCCATTTTAGCATCGACCAACATGTTTTCTGTTAGGTTACTGATTTTAGCTTTAGCATTAAATACATCTTGGTCAATTCGGAATGAAAGTTTATCTAAATCAACATAAGTATCTTTGGTTAAACCGGTTTCGTTTTTGATTTTCACATCCAACATAATGTTTTCAACCGCTTTTGGCAAATCAGGATATTTGAACGAAGCGTTGTTGGAAGCCATCAAAATATCCAATGTCGGAATTGTAGTTTCAGTCAAAGCGCCTTTAACAGCGCCTTTAACCATGAATTCCCCAGTAGTTTTAATATTCTCTAAACTTCCTGCATAAGCCGAAGGTATGAGTCCTAAAAAGTTAGAGAACTGGGTGGTTGGTGTGCTGAATGTAAGGTCATACTCTTGCCCTTCTTCTTTTAGCTGCAAGAATCCATCAAATTCTAATGGCAATTTGTTGATAAGTGCCATATTTTCTTTGAAGGTATATTTCGAATTCTCTAAATCGAGATTCAAAACCGCATCCAACGTAAGTGGCATATTTTTCAGGAAAGCGGTTCCGTCCATCACAAAAGAAACATTTGTGGTCGTATAGGTATCTAAATCAACAATACTTCCTGTAAAATCTCCTTTTCCTTTATGATTAAGTTCGTCTAAAGCAAATGCCATTTGTGAGCCTTGGTCTAAAAAGATAAACCTCAGGTTTTCTATTTCATAGTTTTGTAAACTTAAAGCAAAAGGAGCACTTTCTGAATCGTCTTCAGGCTTATCTTCTTCATCTTTAATAGCAATATCAAAGTTACCTACTCCTTCCGGATTAAAAATAAGATTTACTAAAGCATTTTTTATATAAATACCTTCTACATTCATAGCCTCACCTTCTGATTTGAAAAGTTCTTTAATCGACATTTTCAAATCGATTACTTCAGAAAAAACAAGGGTATCTCCCTCAAAAGGAGCTTTGTTGATAATACTCAAATCTGTAATCGACACACTGGCTTTCGGGAAGTTTTTGAACAAACTCAAATCAACATCAGAGAAGTTGACCGTTGCATCAACATTTTCATTAATAGTTTTTAATACTAAATTTTTGATTTTGTCTTTAAACAAGAAAGGCGTAACAGCTAGTGCCACAACCAATACAGCCAAAACAATTGCTGTCCATTTAAAAATTTTCTTTATCATAATTACATAGGGTTTAATACAAAAGTAAATCAAAAATCACCCCAAACAACTTCGAGATGATTATTTTTTCTTAAATCTGATGATTTTAATGTGTCTCCTCTAACCAGAGATTCTCACCAACGGAACGATATTTTTTTAGTATCTGCTCATCAATACGTTGCGAAAACAAAATTCCGTTAAGGTGGTCTATTTCGTGTTGGAAAATTACAGCCGTAAAGCCTTCAACTTTCTCAGAATGCTTTTTGCCTTCTCGATCTTGATATTCAATTTCGATGGCATGATGACGAAAGACATCTCCTCTAAGAACCGGAATCGACAAACAACCTTCAGGGCCTTTGCTGAACTCTCGAGATTTCCAAGTGATTTTTGGGTTAATATACACCTCAAAAGGATTGTCTTGTTTATCAAAACGCTGTACCCAAATCACATTTCTGTTAATTCCCACTTGTGGTGCTGCAATTCCGACCCCTCCATCGATAGGGTCAGTTACAGCTAAATACATTCTTTCAATAAGCAGCTTTAAATCCTTGTTTTTCGGGTCGATATCTTTTGATTGTGCTAACAATATTTCAAGCTCCGAATCATTATCCGTTTGAATAACATACATCTTTTCTTTGACATTACCTTTGCGGATAAGCTGTTTTTCAGCTTTGGTAAATTTTTGAGCAAAAAGACTTTTTCCAAAAATTAGCAGTAACATCAATAGTATATTTTTCATGGTAAAAATAATCCAGATTCCTTTTTCGTGTAAATTTATAAATTATTGCATAGCTTGAGTAATGACTTCCTGAATTTTAGTTCGGATATTCTCTTTTGAAAGTCTATTCGGAGCATTCGCATCAGGAAAAGTACGGTTGGACAAGAAAACAAAAATGGTTTGTGTTTTTGGGTCTGCCCAGGTCATCGTTCCTGTAAATCCGGTGTGACCAAAGCTCTCCATCGACACACATTGACAAGTCGAGCCATTTGCAGTTCCGGAAGGTTTATCGAAACCTAAACCTCTTCTGTTTTTCTTTAAGTCGTAGTATAAAGCATTGAACTTATCAAACACTTCTTCAGAGAAATAACGTCTGCCTCCGTACTGTCCTTTTTGCAGATAAAGTTGCATAATTTTAGCCACTCCCAAAGCATCCGAAAACACACCTGCATGACCTGCTACTCCACCTTGCATGGCTGCTCCCATATCGTGAACATGCCCTTGCAAAAGTTGATGTCTGTAATAAGTATCAAGCTCCGTCGGGACGATTTCACTCATATCAAACCTCCTCAAAGGCTTATAGGTAGTTCTACTCATACCCAGTGAATTATAAAATCTTTCTTGAACTAAAACATCAAGTGTTTTTTGATGCTCCCATTCTAAGTATTCTTTAAGAATAATAAACGGAAAATCACTGTATTTATATTCTTTTTTACCTAATTTACTCGCTGCAATTTGCTTTAGAATTTCATCAGAATAAGGTTTGATATACAAGTTCTGAGCTACCTCAAAAGGAAATTCCTTACTGTATGAATTACTATAAATCGAAGCACTCGGAAGTTTAGTCACGCTATCCAAAGTCGATTTATAAAAAGGAATCCAAGGAATAAAACCTGAGTTGTGAGTGAGCAATTCCTTAAGGGTAATATTCTTTTTATCGGTATGATCAAAAACAGGTAATATTTCTGAAAGTTTTGTTTTAAGGTCGATTTTTTCGTTTTCAAAATCCTGAATCACTAAAGGTAAAGTGGCCATGATTTTTGTGAGTGAAGCCACATCATACAAATCAGTATTCTCCACCGACATTTGGTTTTCGTATGTATGATAACCAAAGGCTTTTTGATAGACCACTTTCCCGTGACGAGCAACCAAAATTTGCATTCCCGGAGCAATTTGTTTGGCAATAGCATCCAATGCTATAGAATCTATTTTTGCCAGCATCTCAGACTTCATCCCAACATTTTCAGGAATATCAAAGCCTAAACGGTCGATAGTCTTTGTTTCTAAACCGTATCCCGCCACAAAATCACCTCCGATAGAAACCGGAAGTTTTCCTTTGGCTTGATTGCTACCAAAAATAAGCTGAGCCGTGAGTTGCTGAGCTACTTTGTTGTTTTGATAAGACACCACAACCCCTTCGATATTCTCAAAAGTTTGCACTGCCATTAGTGCATAAGGCCTTGCAAAAACAGTAAGAATCACATTATTGGTTCGAGCAATTTCATACAACCAAGTGAGTTCTTTGGTCGAAAAATCGTGTTTTCGCCAAGCATGAGAGTTCGATTTGTGATACCCAACAATAACCGTTGAATAGCCTTTCAGCTTCTCTAAAACTCCCGTGAGCCCTAAACTGTCTTCTTCGACAACTGTGATATCTGTATATTTTCTGAGGGTTTCTACAAAATCAGTTTCGTAGTCATCTCCTAACTTGAAATAAGCTATTTTTTGGTTTTCAATATCTTTTATAGGAAGAATTTCGTTTTTATTTTTAAGAACGGTCAAAGCATTTTGCATCAATTTGTAGTGCAAAGCTTCGTTTTCAGGGCCGTTCAAATATTTAGTCAGGTTTTTCAATTCGATAGGTTCGTACTTATTTAAACCCGCTTTATACTTATACTGCAAAATCTTTTTAACCGAATGCTCTAACCTTTTTTCCGAGAGAATATCGTTTGCTAAGGCTTCTTTGATTTTTTCGATAGCTACCGGAACGTTTTCAGGAAACAGTAGAATGTCATTACCTGCCAAAAACGCCTCTAAATCGATTTCTCCCGGACTTTTGAAGTTACTAGCTCCTTTCATATTCAGAGCATCCGTAAAAATAAGTCCTTTGAAACGAAGTTTGTGCTGTAACAAATCTGTTACAATATGTTTTGAAATCGAAGACGGGTATCCCGTTCTGCTCTCCAAAGCAGGAACATTCAAGTGAGCCACCATTACGCTAGCCAGGCCTTCTTTAAAGAGTTTTTTATAAGGATAAAGCTCAATTTCATTCATTCTTTCCAGAGAACGATTTATTGTTGGCAGTGTATGGTGAGAGTCTTTGTCTGTGTCTCCGTGACCCGGAAAATGCTTTGCTGTAGCGAAAACGCCTTCACTTTGTAAACCTTTTGTAAGAGCAATAGCCTTTTCGGCTACATTCTCCGGATTTTCTCCAAAAGAACGATTACCAATAATCGGGTTTAGCGGATTCGTATTCACATCAACTACAGGAGCAAAATTGAAATGAATTCCCATTCGTTTGCTGTGTTTTCCCATTTGTCTTCCGACTTCTTCAATTAAATCGTTGTCTTGAATGGCGCCCAAAGTCATATTCCAAGGAAAAGCATAGGTAGAATCTAATCGCATTGAAAGTCCCCATTCTGCATCAATACCGATAAAAAGAGGCACTTTAGCTTTTGATTGAAAACGATTCGTAAGTTGAGCTTGCCTTACAGGGCCTCCTTGAAAGAAAATAACTCCACCTATTTTCTGATTGATAATTAGCGAATCCAGCGCTGACCAATGTTTTTCATCTTTGTTAGAGTAAGCCGCAACCATAAACAGTTGACCGATTTTCTCCTCCAAAGTCATTTGATTATAAATACTATCTGTCCATTTTTTTTGATTTTCATCTTCAATTACAGGATAGTCTCTTTCTTGCGGAATTCCAATTAAAGTATCCGAAGGATTTACAGATAGAAGTTCGGGAGTGGATAAAGTAGGAGTAAATACGTCAAAGGCAATACTTGCAAAAACACATACAAATAGCAGAAAAACAGATATATATCGCATTTAGGTTAGTTTCAGTTTTAGAGTTTCAAGTTTAAAGATGGTTTGTAATCGTAAAAATAGCGAAAGTAAGACGAATACAAAAATGATTAACGCAATGTTATTCGAATTCGTATCAAAAAAAATGCCTCAACCCGAAGATTAAGACATTTTTAATTTTTATTACGTTATGACAAGCTTAAAAAAATCGGCTGTGCCAACTTTCGTGAGCTGGAACTTCCCAAAAATCATTGAATTCTCCTACGGTGTTCACTAAATTATTAAACACTATAGTATCTCTGTTTACGGCTTTTTCTTTAGCCATTTTTTTGAAATCCAAAAGTGGTTTATAAGCAACGAACTCACCTGTTTTATAGGTTACGTTCATTTTATCAAGCAAATCCACTCCGTATTTCTGTTCCAAAGACTGAATAAAACGAACCGAACTATCAATCGAACAACCCGAAGGAGCATACACTCCTTGATCTACAGCAAGTATGATAAATCGGTTATATCTGGTAGTGAACGAAGCTTGAAGTCCGTCTCCGTGAGCAGCCCATTCTTCTACAAATTTCTGTAATTCGGTTTCTATTTCTTGTATTTCTTCATCCGTGAATTTTCGGTTGGATTGGTAAATCCAAATTCGAGAATCGTCGGGTAAGCTATCAAATGGAACAAACATTTCTTTTATTTTTTAGATGACAAAGATACAACTTATATGCTGTTCAAACTAATAGCTAATTCATCCAATTGAGCTTGGTCTATAGGGGCTGGTGCATCAATCATCACATCTCGCCCTGAGTTGTTTTTAGGGAAAGCGATAAAGTCACGAATAGTCTCTTGTCCTCCTAAGATAGCTACTAATCTATCCAATCCAAAAGCTAAACCTCCGTGTGGTGGTGCTCCGTATTGGAAAGCATCCATCAAGAAGCCAAATTGTGCTTTAGCTTGTTCGTCTGTAAACCCGAGCAATTTAAACATTCTGGCTTGGGTGGCTTTATCGTGAATTCTGATAGAACCTCCACCGATTTCGTTTCCGTTTAAAACCATATCATAAGCATTGGCTCTCACTTTGCCCGGTTCGGTTTCTAAAAGGTGCATATCTTCGGGCTTTGGAGAAGTGAACGGGTGGTGCATTGCATGATAACGCCCTGATTCTTCGTCCCACTCTAAAAGAGGAAAATCTACTACCCAAAGCGGAGCAAATTCGTCTGGTTTACGAAGGCCTAAACGGTTTCCTAACTCCATTCTAAGAGCAGACAATTGCGCTCTAGTTTTGTTAGCAGGACCTGATAATACGAAAATAATATCACCCGGTTTGGCTCCTGTAACTGCTGCCCATTTTGCTAGATCTTCTTGGTCATAGAATTTATCAACTGATGATTTATAGGTTCCGTCTTGTTCTACTTTACAGTAAACCATTCCCGAGGCTCCTATTTGCGGGCGTTTCACCCAATCAATAAGAGCATCTATTTCTTTTCTGGTATAACTTGCTCCTTCCGGAACAGCGATTCCGACAACCAATTCGGCTGAGTTGAATACTCCGAAATCTTTGTGTTGAGCAACGGCATTGAGCTCTCCGAATTCCATTCCGAAACGGATATCCGGTTTGTCGTTACCGTATTTACGCATCGCCTCGTCAAAAGTCATACGAGGAAATTTCTCGATTTCGACACCGTGAATTTCTTTGAGCAAATGTTTCATTAACCCTTCGAAGGTATTCAGAATATCTTCTTGTTCTACGAAAGCCATTTCACAGTCAATCTGCGTAAACTCCGGTTGACGGTCGGCTCTTAAATCCTCATCTCTGAAGCATTTTACGATTTGGAAATACTTATCCATTCCCCCCACCATCAAAAGTTGTTTGAAGGTTTGAGGAGATTGCGGAAGAGCATAAAACTGTCCCGGATTCATACGGCTTGGCACCACGAAATCACGAGCTCCTTCTGGCGTTGATTTGATTAAATAAGGAGTTTCTACTTCGCAAAAACCTTGATTTGACAGGTAATTACGTACTTCTTGAGCAACTTTATGTCTGAAAAGTAAACTGTTTTTTACCGGATTACGACGGATATCCAAATAGCGATATTTCATACGGATATCTTCTCCACCGTCTGTATTATCTTCGATAGTGAACGGAGGCACAACAGATTCATTCAAAATGGTTAGTTCCGATACCAAAATTTCGATGTCTCCAGTTGGTAGGTTTGGATTTTTTGAAGCTCTTTCGATAACAGTTCCTTTGGCTTGAATTACGAATTCTCTACCTAGGGTTTTCGCTTTTTCGATTACTTCGTTACTTGTTCTGTCTGCATCAAAAATAAGCTGAGTGATTCCGTAACGATCGCGCAAATCCACCCAAATCATGAATCCTTTATCACGAGTTTTCTGAACCCAACCCGATAGTGTTACCTCTTGACCAATATTTGAGCTATTGAGCTCCCCACAAGTATGACTTCTATACATTTTTTCTGAATTTTCAAGGTGCAAATATAGCTAAAATCGGCTAATAGTTATGAGGCAACAGCATTAGTTTTTGGAACAGATTTTGACTATTTTAGCAAAAATTTAGAACGTATGCATTTTTTTTCAAGACTCTTACTTTTAATTGCTTCCTTTTTCTATTTGTCTAATTGTCAAGCGCAGGTTCCTCAAAGTCTTAAACTTGAAGAAATCCTTCTTTCAAACACTGTATTGACAGGAGCTGATAACCACAAAAGTTATTTACCCTTATTAAAAAATAGAAAAATAGGTATACTGACAAACCAAACCGGAACCGTAAAAGATATAACCATATTAAGAGAATCTTCTGTTGAGGATGAATTGACAATACAAACCTTTGAGTCAAAAATAGAACTAAAACATGTCGTTGATTTCCTTATCGAAAACGAAGTTAATATTCAGAAGATTTTTGCTCCCGAACACGGTTTTAGAGGCACTGCCGATGCAGGAGAGCTAATTAAAGACGGAAGAGATAGCAAAACCGGACTTCCAATTATTTCTCTTTACGGGAACAACAAAAAGCCAACTCCTGAGCAACTATCGGGAATTGACGTTATGCTTTTCGACTTGCAAGACGTAGGAGCTCGATTCTATACGTATATCTCTTCACTCCATTATTTAATGGAAGCTTGTGCTGAAAATAACATCCCGCTTATCGTATTAGACAGACCTAACCCCAACGGAAATATTGTTGACGGGCCAACCCTCGAGATGGAAAACAAAAGTTTTGTTGGAATGCATCCGATTCCTGTTTTGCACGGAATGACCATCGGAGAATACGCTAAAATGATTAATGGCGAAAATTGGCTTAATAACGGAATTCAATGTGATTTGACTGTGATTGAATGTTTGAATTACGACAGAAATAAGCCGTATAGTTTGCCTGTCAAACCTTCTCCAAACTTACCGAATGATAAATCTATCAACCTCTATGCTAGCCTCTGTTTTTTTGAAGGAACCAATGTGAGTGTAGGTAGAGGTACAGATAAACAGTTTCAAATTTTCGGTTCTCCTTTTCTGAAAAACATGGATTTTTCTTTTACTCCAAAACCAAATTTAGGAGCTAAAGACCCTTTGCATAACGGGAAAGTGTGTTACGGGAGAGATTTATCTGAAGTAGAAAATGTGAATCGACTGGAACTCAAATGGATTATCGAAGCCTATCAAAACACTCAAGACAAGACCAAATTCTTTAATAATTTCTTTATCAAACTAGCAGGAACCTCAAAACTCCAACAACAAATCGAGCAAGGTTTAAGTGAAGTCGAAATCCGAAAAAGTTGGAAAAAAGATTTAGAAGCATTCCAGAAAACCAAAGAAAAGTATTTAATTTATAAATAACACTACTTATGAAAGTAATATGTTTGTTTTTCGTTCTATTTTTAGGAACAACCGCAATGGCACAACAAGACCTTGAGGTTGATTTTGATTTCTTTTCAGGAAATAACAATAAAATTTTCATTCGATATTTTATGAATCAGGAAACTCCTGAAAAAGTAGGCGTTTTGTATTCTTTCGATAATTCTGAAATGCAGAATCTAGAAATATCTTTGGATGAATATAACGCTATTATTGAGGATATTCATAAAATAGAACTCTCGGAATTACTTAATGAAAACCGACAAAAAAATCATGAGTCACTACTGACCCTACGAGTTAGAAATATGAATCATGAAATTTCAATCAATATTGCTAATTTCAATCAAAACTCGTTAGACGAAAAATATAAATCTATTAGAACTGCTACACAAAAAATTCTAGCTTCTATCGGATTAAGTCTCAAAGATTTGAAATAATGTTTATTATCTTACTCTATTACATACTGTTGTTTTTTCTTGTAATTCCGTTTGGGATTTTCACAACTAAAATCACACG
>JBEBUB010000005.1:0-34721 GCA_040393445.1 Flavobacterium beibuense | reverse complement strand
GGCTCTCTCCCAACAAATCTATTTTTACCTTCTAGAAAACCAATGGCTTTAGCAATGTTATCGATTAGGCTACTCTCACGTTTTAGCGAAGGCAAATAACGGATGATTTCTTTTTGCAGGTGAGGTGGTAACTGTTCAAAGGTTTCTTTGGCTTTCGTATGCTGTTTCAAAGCTTCCACAAACTTCGGGGGCGGAGGGAGGGTTCTATCTTCCGGGTCAAAGGCAACAGCTATTTCGATGATTTCTCCGATTCGCTTAGGCGAATTCTTTAGCATAAGAGTATTGATATAAAGTCGCCATTCGCCTTTATATTTTACTAGAGTTTGTCGAAAGTCTTTTCCGTTGATAGTGCCTTTTATCGGGATAGCACCTTTGTCTTTTTTTGATGCAACGAATAGCGCTTGCAATATACTTTCAGGCACAAACACAAACGGATTGATTCCGATAAGCTCAATAGGTGCTGAAAAAGTATGATGTTTATTAGAAGTCATATTTAGGTCTGCTTACCTGCAATACTACAAATTAAATTCAATATGCTACAACTCTGCAGCGGACTTTATTTCTGATAATCAGTCGGATAAAGATTGGCGGTCTTTCTTAAGAAATAGCTTCTAAAGAATGAATTGATAAATTGATACACTCAAAAATTCAGGAATCAGCAAAAATTAAGGAGTACGAACGATTTGTTTTCCATTTTCTAACCACCATTTTCTATTTCTTGACAAAGTTTTTATACTTTTGTTAATCTAAAAAAAATGAACAAATGTCTGTAGCGAAAAAAGATTATAAAAGAATAACAACCCGCTCTTTGTTTGAGATGAAACAAAACGGCGAAAAGATATCTATGTTAACGGCCTATGATTTCACTATGGCCCGAATTGTTGATGAGGCAGGAATTGATGTGATTTTAGTAGGCGATTCTGCAAGTAACGTAATGGCAGGTCACGAAACCACACTCCCTATAACCCTAGACCAAATGATTTATCATGCTTCGAGTGTGGTGAGAGCCGCCAAAAGAAGTCTGGTTGTGGTAGATTTACCTTTTGGTAGCTACCAGTCTGATTCCAAAGAGGCACTGCGTTCGGCTATCAGAATCATGAAAGAGAGTGGGGGACATGCTGTGAAGCTCGAAGGCGGAAGCGAAATCAAAGAGAGTATCAAAAAAATCCTTAATGCAGGTATTCCTGTGATGGGGCACTTGGGGCTTACTCCGCAATCTATCTATAAATTCGGAACCTATAACGTAAGAGCAAAAGAAGAACAAGAAGCAGAAAAACTACTTGAAGATGCCCGTATGTTGGAAAGAATTGGTTGTTTTGCACTCGTATTAGAGAAAATTCCCGCTCAATTGGCTACAAGAGTTGCTCAAAGTGTTTCAATTCCCGTTATCGGGATTGGAGCAGGAAACGGAGTAGATGGTCAGGTATTGGTAATTCACGATATGTTGGGTATGAACAACGAGTTTAACCCAAGATTCTTAAGACGTTACTTGAACCTTTATGAACTTATGACAGGAGCTATCGGGCAATATATAACAGACGTAAAAGCTGTTGATTTTCCTAACGAAAATGAGCAATATTAATAGTTTACAGTCATAGTTGAGACATACAACCTAAATACCTTACAAATCAAATGACAATAAAAACCCGCCTTACTATAATGAGTTTCCTGCAGTTTTTTGTGTGGGGAGCCTGGCTCATTACGATTGCTAATTTTTGGTTCGGAACCAAAGGTTGGGACGGAACACAATTCGGACTTGTATTTGCAACCATGGGATTTGCCTCCATCTTTATGCCCACCCTTACTGGAATCATTGCAGACCGTTGGATCAATGCTGAAAAACTCTACGGAATGCTTCATATCCTTTACGGAATAACACTCTTTTCGCTCACTTTTGTCGAAACACCTTCTGTATTTATATCTGTGATGTTTGTAGCCATGTGCTTTTATATGCCTACGATTTCGCTCAGTAATTCGGTTTCGTATGCCGCCTTAAAAGGTAACGGAAATGACGTAGTCAAAGAGTTTCCACCCATCAGAGTTTGGGGAACCATAGGGTTTATTATTGCCATGTGGGTGACAAACCTTACGGGAAGTAAAGCTTCTGAAAATCAGTTTTATATAGCAGGAACTGTGGCTTTGATTTTGGGGCTTTATGCATTTTCACTACCAAAAACACCACCACAACGCCTTATCAAAGAGAATGCTTCTTTTATGGAGATTTCAGGCTTGGGAGCTTTTAAACTTTTTGCGAATTACAAAATGGCCTTGTTCTTTATCTTCTCTATGTTTTTGGGTGGCGCTTTACAACTAACCAATGCTTACGGAGACGTATTTATAGACGAATTCAAACACTTCCCTAAATATTTAGATTCGTTTGTAGTGAAATATTCGACCATTATTATGTCGATTTCTCAGATATCTGAAACCTTATTTATTCTGGCTATTCCGTTTTTCTTAAAGCGTTTCGGAATCAAAAAAGTAATGCTATTTAGTATGATTGCTTGGGTATTGCGTTTCGGTTTGTTTGCATACGGAGACCCATCACCATTCGGACTTTCACTGATTATCTTCTCTTGTGTGGTATACGGAATGGCATTCGACTTTTTCAATATTTCGGGTTCACTTTTCGTAGAGAGCAACACAACAGCTAAAATCCGTTCGTCGGCTCAAGGACTCTTTATGATGATGACCAATGGTTTCGGAGCGGTTTTAGGAAGTTTAGTTTCGGGTTGGGCGATTGATAAATATTTTACGAAATCATTTACATCAACTACAGAACTGGCAACCTATCTTCAAACAGAAACCAATAACGAATCAATGCTTGAGTTCATCCAAAGCAGAGGAATCACCATAACAAACGGGATTTTTGATGGTGTGATACAGATGAAAGATTGGCATTCAATATGGATTTCGTTTGCTATGTATGCCCTTGTGATCACTGTGCTATTTGCTGTTTTATTCAAACACAAACACAACCCTGAAGAACTGGGAAACATTAGTCACTAAAATCACTAAATGTCTGAAAACAAGAAATATAAAATTTGTATTGTAGGAAATATGTTTGGAAGGGGTGGTTCAGAAAGGGCTCACTCTAATTTGTCGAAATATTTTCACAAACAAGGCATTCAGGTGCATAATGTTATCTTTGAAGACGGAATAGAATACGACTTTTCAGGAGAACTTCTCAATCTGGGAAAAGTAAAGCATACTACGATTTCCGGTAAAATAAATCGTTATAAACTGCTCTATAATTACATCAAAAAACATCAATTTGATTATGTTATAGATTTGCGGTATAGGGGTACGTTTTATGGGGAATGGGCTTTGGCTAAATATATTTTTGGTCAAACAAAATACATTCCTAGTATTAGAGGCTTTCGTTTTGACCGCTATTTTTCGAAAAGTGATTTTTTAGCTAAAAAACTCTTTTCTAAAGCCTATGCTATTGTTGCCGTTTCTAAAGAAATGGAAAACGAGATTCGAAAGTTATACGGCTATCAGAATCTGACAACGATCTATAATATCGTTGAAACAGATACGATAAGGAAACTTTCACAAGAGGAAGTTATTGATAAGTCAGCTCCTTATATTATGGCCCTTGGCAGAATGCATCCCGATAATATCAAACAACAAGACGAAATCATAAAAGCCTATTCACAGTCTGTTTTACCTGAAAAAGGAATAAAATTACTTCTTGTAGGCGATGGAGAAAAAAGAAAAGATTTCCAGCAGTTAGCAAAAGACCTGAAGCTAACAGATAAAGTGATTTTTACAGGATTCAAGGCCAACCCCTATCCGTATCTTAAAGATGCAGAATTTATGGTTTTAGCCAGTAAAAATGAAGGCTTCCCAAACGTACTTCTAGAGAGTTTTGCTTGTCAGACTCCTGTAGTGAGTTATGATTGCAAAACCGGACCAAGCGAAATCATCAACCATAAACACAACGGACTTTTGGTCGAAAATCAAAACAGAGAAAAGCTTGTAGAAGCGATGAACGTGATGGTCGAAAATCAAGAGTTGTATCAGTTCTGTAAATCGAATACGCTATCAACGGCCTTAGAGTTTTCACCCGAAAATATAGGGAGACAATGGTTGAAATTAATGAAGATTGAAATATAAACTTTTAAGAATTATATTTATAGCTCTCCGAGAGTGTTTAGCTAAAAAATTATGCTTTTTAATTCCTTAGATTTTGCGGTTTTTCTTCCCCTGGTATTTTTCCTGTACTGGTTCGTATTCCAAAAAAATCTGAAAACCCAAAATATATTTCTTCTTTTAGCAAGTTACTTTTTTTATGCTTTCTGGAATTGGAAGTTCATGTTGCTTATTTTATTTAGCACATCGGTAAACTATATTTTCGGACATTTAGTTGACAAAAATTCTTCTAAAAAGAAAACCTATTTGATTATAGGAATTCTTCTGAATCTTAGTCTTTTAGGCTTTTTTAAATATTATAATTTCTTTATTGAAAATTTTGTTTCTGTATTCAGATTATTCGGTTCAGAATTACATATCACTCCTCTTAAAATCATTCTTCCAATAGGGATTAGTTTTTATACTTTTCAGGGAATTTCTTATTTGGTAGATATCTACAGAAAGGAAATCAAAGCTTCAGACAATCTGCTTTCTTTTTCACTTTTTATAGCCTTTTTTCCTCAACTTGTTGCAGGCCCTATTGAGAGAGCATCAAATCTGCTTGCGCAAGTAAATAGAGAACGGTTTTTTAATTATCCACAAGCTATAAACGGTCTAAAAATTATTGCTTTAGGACTTTTTGAAAAAATGGTTATTGCAGATAATTGTGCTAAAATCGTTGATACGGTTTTTGCTAATTATAGTGCTGAATCAGGTAGTACTTTGTTTTGTGTTGCTATACTGTTCAGTTTTCAGATATATGGTGATTTTTGTGGTTATTCACATATAGCTATTGGTTCTGCCAATTTATTAGGTTTTAACTTGACTAAGAATTTCAATTACCCCTATTTGGCTCAAAACATAGCAGATTTCTGGCGAAGATGGCACATTTCGTTTTCGTATTGGCTTCGAGATTACATTTATTTTCCACTAGGTGGTAGTAAAAAAGGAGAGTATAAAAAAATCAGAAATCTCTCTATTGTTTTCTTGGTGAGCGGAATATGGCACGGAGCAGACTGGACATTCGTAATTTATGGAGCCATACACGCTTTGTTGTATATCCTCTTTATTTACTACAGAAAATGGACAAAAAACATTGTTTTAATTCGCTCTAGAATAACTGATTTTCTGTATGATTTTATAGCGATTGTCTTTACTTTTATGTTGCTAACGGTGGCACGAGTGTTCTTCAGAGCAGAAAACTATACGGAATCTATAGAATATTTCAAACAGATGTTTTCGCAATCAATGTTTGAAACACCTAATGTCTCTTTATTGTTTGTTGTATTGTTATTCGGATTTATATTTTTAGAATGGCTTCAAAGAGACAAAGATCATCTATTAGATATTTCGAACATAAAAAGCCCACTGATACGTTATGCTATATATATGGCGGTCGTTTTTATGGTATTCTTTTATTCTGTAAGTGAGCAAGAATTTATTTATTTCCAATTCTAATGTTATGAGTCGAAAAAGAAGCCAAATACTAATCTTTCTAAAACGAGTAGGTCTCTTTGTTCTCATATTTTTGGGAATCGTTTTGGCTTTGGAAATAAGTTGTAATTATATTATCAGCTCAAAAGCAGATTTCAAACTTGGTTCTACTTATCAGTATGCCATTTTCGGAAATTCAAGACCTGAATGTGCTTTTGATGATGCTTTAATAGATAATTTAAAAAACCTATCTCAGTCAGGAGAAAGCTATTTTTATACACAAATTAAATTAAAAGAAATATTAGATAATAACGCTGAACTTTCCACTATTTTTATAGGGTATGGAAATTCAAACATAAACATTGAGAACAAAAAGAAAATGTTTCAGCAAGATGCTCTTGGGTATAGAAACCCGATTTATTCTCCATTTTTTAGCGTTGAAGATTATAGATTTTTGTTGTCTGTAGAAAAAGCCGAATTAAAGAGTGTTTTGCAAACCTATCCGATTTCTCTCAGAAGAAAGATAATTCGAGTAGTTCGACAAAACTTCCGATATTTGGATGAAATAGGAGGATATCAATCGTTAACTACTAACCAAATAGATTCATTAGTAAGAGTTTTTGACACCATACAAATCAAACCTTTAACTGAAAGAGAAATATTCACAGAAAGCATAGATCATCTTAGAGAAATGGTTGATTTATGTAAAGAACAAAACAAAAAAGTATATCTTGTTCGATGTCCGCAACATTCAGGTTATCCTTTTCGAATCAACGAAAAAATTCAGTTAAAAATTCTAGATGATTTTTTTTCAGATGTAGTGTTTCTTGACTTTTCAAAATTCCCGATAGCTGATGAAGAGTTTATGGATTTTACACATCTCAATCAAAAAGGAGCAGAACGATTTTCGACTTGGTTTAACAAGCTTTTAAATAAAGGTTTAATAGAACAAGATAACCCTCAAGCCATTATTAATTTAGAAATAGAAGAACTATCAAAATAAATTAAAGTTTAGTATCTAATTGTTATGATAAAATCATTGACTTCTTTACGATTTATTTTTGCGGTAATGGTATTTGTCTTACACATTCACCAAGCCAATATCGCCATTGGGCATGCCTTTTTTATCGTATTGAGTGGTTTTATTCTGACAATGGTGTATGAGAAGAAAATTCAAAACAATACTTTTTCTTTTGGTTCTTTTTTCAAAAAGAGATTACTGAGAACATACCCACTTCATATCGTTACCTTGTTTTTGGCCATTCCTTTGTCATTAGCCGGATTGCGAAGTGAGACTTTGGTTTGGATGTCTAAATTCTTACTCAATTTGTTTTCACTACAGGTTTTTGTGCCTGACAACCAATTTTACTTTTCTTTTAATGGCGTAGCTTGGAATTTGGCCGTATTATTAATTTTTTATGCTTGTTTTCCGTTTCTGATAAGATTGTTATCCAAAATTTCTTTTTCTGTTTTTTCGGTAGGATTGGTTTTAATAGTAGTGTTTATAGTACTTTCGATGAATATAGTTCCGGAAAAATGGCATCATTATTTGTTTTACATCAGTCCGTTTTATAGAATCTTTGATTTTATTTTTGGAATCTATCTCTTTCAGCTAACTAAAAAACTCACGTTTAAGCCTTCTTACAAAACCGCATCTTTTATCGAAATAGCTGTAGTTGTTATTTGTGTGTTGTTATATGTTTTGACAGATTCAGAATACGAAACCATGAAACCTTATATTTACTCCCTTTATTTATGGCCTGCTCTGGCAGCCATTTTCATCGGGTTTCATTATGACAAAGGCGTTGTTTCTAAATATATTTTCAGCTCCCGACCGATGCTTGCTTTAGGTAACTTAAGTTTTAGCTTTTATATGATTCATCAATTAGTGATTCGTTATTTCAGACAATTTAATAACGATTGGCAGTTAGATAGCAACTTACTTTATATTCTTTGTTTTTTCCTATCTTTGGGCTTGGCTTATATATCCTATAATTATTTCGAACGATTTTTCTATAAAAATGACTAATTTAGAACTCCTTTCTCTCCCTAAAATTGAAGACCATAGAGGTAATTTATCTGTAATCGAAAATGATACGATTCCGTTTGCCATAAAAAGAGTCTATTATTTATATGATGTTCCGAGCGGTGCAGAAAGGGGAGGGCATGCTCATAAAGAACAACAAGAAGTCCTTATTGCGCTAAGCGGAAGCTTTGATGTAGTTCTCAATGACGGAAAAATCGAGAAAACGGTAACCCTTAATAAACCCAATCAAGGATTACTCATCGGCACCGGAATTTGGAGAGAGCTAAAAAACTTTTCTTCGGGTTCGGTTTGTTTAGTAATTGCTTCAGATGTGTTTAACGAAGATGATTATATCAGAGAATTTGATGAGTTTCTTAATTCAAAAAAATAAATGCCTGAGAGCAAAAGACATAAAATAGCTTTAATGGGCTATGATTTGAGCACAGGAGGAGCAGAACGCTCAATGGCAAACATCTCTTTTGTGCTTCATTCCTTGAATTATGACGTTCACTTGGTCATTTTTAATGACCGAATTGACTGCCCTTTTCAGGGGAAAATACACATTATCGGAGAACAAAGAAAAGAGAATGAATCTTTCTTAACCCGATATACATATAAAATCAGGCGATTCTTGCGACTCAAATCTTTTTTCAAAAAAGAAAAACTTGACGTAGTTATTGATTTTCGTTTTAGAGAAAACACCCTACAGGAATTACTGATTTATAAACTGATTTACAAAGGAATTCGAATTCAGACGGTGAGGAGTGGAGCCTATTATTTTTATCTTTTCAGAAACAAATGGCTATCAAAATATATCTTTAAAAATTTTGACCGAATTATCTGTATTTCAGACAAGCAACAAGACCGTATTAAGCAAGATTTAGGCTTCAAAAACCTTACTGTAATCCCGAATCCTACCAACCCTGAACGGATAAAACAACTTCAAGACGAACCATTTGAAATTGATTTTCCATACATAGTAGCAGTAGGAAGGCTCACTCCAGAAAAACAGTTTGATTTGTTGGTAGAAGCCTATTCTAAAACAACTTTAGTTCAATCAGGAGTGAAGTTGGTAATTTTAGGAACAGGAGAAGAAGAGCAAAAAATTAGACAGACAATTGATAAGGTAAACCTTGCTGAGAGTGTAATTCTTGAAGGATACCAAAGTAACTCTTTTAAGTATATGAAAAATGCTCTTTTTTTAGTATTGAGCAGTAAATATGAAGGCTTACCAATGGTGTTGTTAGAATGCTTGAGTTGTGGCACTCCTGTTGTAGCTTTTGACTGTTTCTCAGGCCCTTCTGAAATAGTAAATCATCGTGAAAATGGTTTGCTTACAGAAGATCAGAATTTTGAGCAGTTGGCAAAAGACATCGACTTGTTATTTAAAGATAAAGAGTTGTATCAGACCTGTAAAGCGAATGCATTGAGTAGTGTAGCGAAATTCAGACCCGAGCATATCGCTCACAAATGGGAGGTGTTATTAGCAGAATTATTAAGTCAGACAAACAAATGAAAATACTTCATATCACAACCCGGATAGATGGTTCAGGAGGCTTGCAACGATCTGTTACAACTAGGCTTAATGCTTTGGTCAAGCTGGGTTATGAAGTACATTTGGTCACTACCAATTCAGAAAATCAACAACAATATTTTCCTTTAGATAAAGAGGTAAAACATAGTAATTATCAAAATACTTCATCTTTTTTAAAATATAGAAAACTCATTAAAGAACTATACAAAACTATTGCCCCCGATATCGTAATTGTCTCAGATAACGGGCTAAAAGGTTTTTTGGTTCCGTATTTTTTACCTGCTCCCGTAAAGACTATTTTTGAGCTTCATGCGACCCAAAGCTTAATCATTCAAGAAAGTAATCGCTTTGTTAAGTTGCTCGGAATTACTCGTTTTCTAACCCATTTTTCTATAAAAAGGTTTGATGTATTTGCCTGTCTTTCTCAAAAAGAAGCTCAGTTATGGAATGCTAAGAATGCTGTGGTAATTCCGAATCCGGTTTCTTTTTCATCAGATAAAAAGAGTGATCTTACCACTAAAAAAGTAATTTTTGTAGGTAGGCAAATCGTAGTAAAAGGAATCGATTTATTACTTGATATTTGGGAAAGAGTACATCAGAAACATCCGGATTGGATACTCGATATTTACGGAGAACAATCAGCAGAATATGATACTCAAAAAATGGTTGACAAAAAAGGTCTCACAACCTCTGTGTTGATTCATGAGCCTGTTTCAGACATTTCAAACAAATATGCTGAAGCTTCTCTGCTTTTGATGACTTCACGCTTCGAGAGTTTTGGTTTGGTGCTTATAGAGGCGATGCAAAGCGGTTTACCTTGTATAGCTTTTGATGCTCCCACGGGGCCTTCTTCTATTATAGAAAACAACCACAATGGATTTTTAATTCCATGTTTTGATGTAGCATTGTTCAGCCAAAAGCTTATAACGTTGATTGAAGATGAAAATCTTAGACAACAAATGGGTCTGAAAGCCATACAAAGTACCGAAAAATATAATTTTCAAACTATTATGGATACTTGGACGACGCTCTATCAAGACTTAAGCGAACACAAATAGCCTAAACGATATAAATCATACACAAACATCGAAGGTTTTGTGCTGTTTAGGTTTTTAAGCATAGCAGATTTTATCATTGAAAAGAAAAAAGCAATTATCTTTCTTATTTTTAGTTTGTTGATTAATGTAAAAGCCTTCCCAAAAGGCGTGTAATGATAAGGGAGCAAATTGTTATTCCATAGAAACAAAAAACTAATCACTCCTTCTTCAGTTTTTCTGATAAAGATTTCAGAGGTTTCAATCCCTAAATGATAAACCGGATTATCGATGTGTTTGATAGCAACTTTGGCTTGTTGTAAATCATACGAAAAGAGTAAATCTTCATTTCTCAGATTCGGAATTTCTTCATTAAACCTAACGGAATCAAAGACTGTTTTATGAATTAAAAAATTCAAAGTCAAAAAGCTCAAATGTTCTTCTTTTACTCGTTCAGAGGCTGTGAGAGCTTCACGCTTGTTTCCGTAAACCCAACGAAGTAATTGGTTGTCTGAAGGTCTTTTTTCTTGATATCTGATGCCTCCGTAAATGATTTTTTCTCCGGAATGAATCTCTTTCAAGTAGTTGTTAATCAGTTTATCATGCATTGGAATCACATCAGCATCCAAAAACAACAACCACTCATATTTTGCTGTTTTTGCCAATAAATTTCTGATAGCACTTCGACCTATGTTTTTGTCTAATACCTTAAAACTACTGTTCTCTAATTCATTAATTTTGGGGTTGTTGAAATGGTTCTGAGAAGCATCGTCAAAAACTAAAATCTCAAAAAGTATATCCGCTTTTTTACATTGGTTATAAAGGTTTTCAACTAATGGAAATACGTCGTAGTTATAGGTAGGTATCAGAATAGAAATCATTGGGGGTATTTTTGGACAAATGTACTAAATTCAGCCCAAAAATCTTACCTTTGAACAAATTCAATTAGTTATGACACGAAAAGATTTTGCAGATTTAATCCTCCAGAAAATAGTTGAAAGTGCTCCGTCTATTAAAGAACAATATGAAAGTTCCAAAAGTAAAATCGGGTATTTTTTTGTAGATGATTTGCTTCCGTCAGAGTTAGCCTATCAGCTTTATGATGTGTTCCCCAAACCGGAAGAAATGGTTCTGAAAAAGAGCATCCGAGAAGACAAATATATTGGTGTACAGATGAATCAATATAATCCGATACTCGAAGAAGTGATTTATGCTTTTCAAGATAAACGGATAGTAGAGAAAATTTGTGAAATATGTCAGATAAAAGATGCCGTTCCTGATGATAAGCTTTATGCAGGAGGTCTATCGATGATGAGTCATAAACAATTCTTGAATCCGCATCTTGATAATTCTCACGATAAAGACCGTCAACTCTGGAGAGTTTTGAATCTTTTATATTACGTAACTCCGAATTGGAAAGAAGAGTATGGAGGGAATCTAGAACTTTGGCCGGATGGTATGAGAAAGCCTCAAATCACAATTCACAGTAAATTTAACCGTTTAGCGGTTATGGCCACTCATAGCCATTCGCTGCATTCGGTTTCTCCGGTTGTTTTTCAAGGAAACAGATGTTGTGTATCTAATTATTATTTTTCAGAAAGCCCATTGACAGAAGAAGACACTTTTCATGTAACCTCATTCAGAGCCCGTCCGGAAAACAAAACTCAGGATTGGATACTAAGAGTAGATGCATGGTTCCGGATGAATATCAGAAAAATATTCAAAAAGGGAATTAAAGAAAATCCTCACGTGTACAAAAAAGAAGAAAACAAATAGAAATAAAAAAAGCTGTCTAAAAAAGACAGCTTTTAAATTTTTGAGCCTCCAGAGGGATTCGAACCCACGACCCCGAGATTACAAATCACGTGCTCTGGCCAACTGAGCTATGGAGGCGTTATTGCTTCAATGCGAGTGCAAATATAGATAAGAATTTCAAAACTGCAAATTATTATTTTACTTTTTTTTCGTGTTTTTTTTAATTCGTTGATAGTGAATAACTATTAATTTGAAGTTTTTTGAGATTAATCGTCTTTTAGTTGCATTAATATCTCTTTTCGCTTGATTTTACCACTTTCGGTAAGGGTAAATTTGGGTAGAAAAAACACTTTTTTTGGTTTTTCGTATTTATCTAAGCCATCAAACATGTCATTTTGCAACTCAAAAGGAGAAGATTCGACTACCAAAACTAGCTTTTCTCCCAAAACTGAATCCGAAATTCCGCCTACAAAAAAGGGTTTATCGATTTTTGAAGTCAATTTTGCCTCTATCGTTTCCGGAAAAAGTTTAATTCCGCCACTGTTTATGACATTGTCAATTCTGCCCAACCATTTAAACTCATTTTCTGATTTGATTTCGACCAAATCATTTGTTGTAATCGTTTGATCGCTTATCCTTGGAGCATCAATAACCAAACAACCTCTTTGATCTGTTGTTATGGAAATATCTGGTAAGAGTTCAAAATATTCGCATCCCATTTTTCGGGCTGCAATATGAGTGAGGGTTTCGGTTGAAGCATAAGTTTCATAACAAACGGTTGAGAGTGGTAACAATTTTTCTTCTAAATCACTACTTACTTTGGCTCCGCCTATAATGACTTTTTTTATCTGATGCAGTTGGTCTAAGGAATTTTCGACTTGCATAGGTGTCATAGCACAAAAATTATATTCCTTTTCCATTTTTAAAAGAGGAGAGAGGCTAGGCTGTACAAAATCGAGTTCTAATCCTAACACAAAAGCTCTGATAAACATCATCTTTCCTGCAATAAAATTCACAGGCATACAACATAAGATTTTGTCTTTTGGATAGAGATCAAAAAAAGCTCCTGTAGCAAGTGCCGAATTTATCATGGCTTGTTTTGAAACCGTAATCTCTTTTGGAGCACCTGTAGTTCCTGAAGTTTTTAAAGTAATTTCAGGAGATTCATCAAACCATTCTAATAAGAAAAGTCCAACTTTTTGCTCGTATTCAAAGCCTTCTTTAATCAGATCATACGCCACACAATGCATATCCTCTTTGGTGAGGGCAAATCCGTTTAGCCGAAAATCAGGGTGAAGTTTATCCATAGAGGTCAAAATAAATTACTTACAACAGTGACAAATGCATAATTCATGTATTTGAAAAATAAAAACGTGTACATTTGCAATTTACGTAAACAAATTTAAAGTAATTTTTACTATTTTTGACAATATAATGCTAATTTAAAAACATATAATCGTAATGTGTTGTATTTCATTTGGTTATGTTGTAAATAATAAATGTCTGTAGAAGTAGAAGAACAGTTAAATAAAATCCCGATTGTAAATAAGCTAGTAAAATGGGGCAAAAAGGTTACTTTCAGTAAAATGGAAGGTTTAAGCCTTTATGATATCATGGAGCTTTACATCATCGGAATCATCGAAGGGGCTTTCACAAACAGAGCTGCTGCGATTGCTTTTAGCTTTTTTATGGCTATTTTTCCGTTTCTGCTCTTTATCTTGAATCTTATTCCGTATATGCCATTGGAGAATTTTCAGGAAGATTTCATGAATTTGTTATCAGAAAACGTTCCTCCAACTACATTCGAAGCTATTCAAGGAATTATTGAAGATATTATGAGTAACAGTAACCAAGGCTTGCTTTCTTCCGGATTCTTATTAGCGATGTTCTTAATGGCAAACGGAGTGAACGCTATGTTGGCTGGTTTTGAGAACTCATATCACGTGACAATAACTCGTAATTTTATAAAGCAATATTTGGTGTCTTTTTTACTGGGAATTTGTCTTTCTGTGGTGTTGATAATCAGTGTTGCTATAATTATTGTTTCAGAAGTACTTCTTAATGCAATTGAATATTGGTATGTAGATAGGCTTGTTGTGATTGATGTTTCTCGTTATATATTGGTGTTGCTTATGATTTGGTTTTGCGTATCGATTTTGTTTAAATACGGTTCAAAACAACTTCAAAAAACTTCTCTGATAAGTATTGGCTCTATAATTACGACTTTATTAATTGCCCTTTCATCATACGGATTTGGGATTTATGTATTGAGATTCGCAAAATATAACGAACTTTACGGCTCTATTGGTACGCTTCTTGTCTTGATGATATATATATGGTTAAATTGTATGATTTTATTACTTGGATTCGAATTGAATGCAGCTATAAATAAATTAAAAAGAGAAAAAAACAGTAATATTAACCCTAATTTAAATGTAGAAAACAAATGAAAAGATTAACATTCTTATTGATGATGCTTGTTTCGGGAACTTTTATGATGCAAGCGCAAAGTGTAACCGGAAAATGGAGAACCATTGATGACGAAACCGGAGAAGCCAAATCTATAGTTGAAATTTTTGAAAAAGACGGAAAAATCTACGGAAAAGTAGTAGAGATTCTAAATCCGGCTAAAAAGAATGCCAAATGCACCGAATGTAAAGGAGCAGAAAAAGACAAACCCATTCAAGGTTTGACGATTCTAAAAGGTCTTACTAAAGACGGTAACGAATGGAGCGGAGGGCAAATTCTTGACCCAAACAAAGGAAAACACTACAAATGTGTTATCACCCTTAACGGAAAAGACAAACTTGATGTAAGAGGTTATGTGGGAATTTCCCTTATCGGAAGAACCCAAACTTGGCATAGAGTTAATTAGTCACTACAACTCAAAAAATCTATAGCAAGCCATAAGTAATTCCTATAATTTCTTATGGCTTGTTACTTTTGTTTAAAAAAACTACTTTTGCCAAAGTCGCTAAAGGCTTTCACTCATTACCCAAAATGCAATCTATAACCGAAAAAAATTATCGTAAACTATCTATGAAAATCGCTTTGAGTGGTTTTTCATTCTGTGTTTTAGATTTGCTTTCCGGAAGTGTTTTGGTTGTGAAAGAAGTTGATTTTTCTAGTTACGAAAATCCAAACAATACAGAAGAATGCTATAAAATTGCTTTTTCTCTTCATTCAGAACTTACTGATAAATATGACGAAGTGGTGGTTTTGCACAACAACAATCTCTCTGCATTTGTTCCGGTAGCTCTTTTTGATGAGAATTTCATAGGAAGCTACCTGCAATATAACGTAAAGGTTTTTGAGTCAGACTTTTTTGCCTATGACACCTTGGGCAGCTATCTCATCAACAATCTTTATGTGCCTTATATCAACATCAATAACTTTTTGATTGATGCTTTTTCGAGTTTCGAATACAAACATCATTCGAGTATTTTAGTCGAAAAATTACTCGATTTATCAAAGAATGATGACGACAGACAAATGTTCGTACATTTCGACCAAAAGTCATTTCAGATTATAGTAGTTCAGAATCAAAAGTTGTTGTTCTATAACTCCTTTGATTTCACCACCAAAGAAGATTTTGCTTATTATCTGCTCTTTACCGTTGAGCAATTGGGTTTAAATCCGGAGTTTTTTACCCTAAAACTTCTCGGTCATATAGCTGAAGAAGGCGAATTATTCCAAATGGCATATACGTATGTCAGAAACGTTTCACTTCTGGATATGAACCGCCTTACAGCACAAAACGGACTTTCATCGTCTGATAACTTAACACATTATATACTGGTTCAAGCATGAGAATAATTTCAGGAAAATATAAAGGACGAAGAATTACCGCTCCTAAAAACTTGCCTATTCGCCCAACGACTGATATGGCAAAGGAGGCTTTGTTTAATATCTTGAACAATTATTTTCATTTTGACGAAGTTCGGGTGTTGGATTTATTTTCCGGAAGCGGAAGTATCTCTTATGAATTTGCCTCACGAGGAAGCGAGAATATCGTTGCAGTTGATACAGATTTTGGTTGTATAAAATTCATCAAACAAACTGCTGACACCTTTGATTTTGATATTAATGCTGTCAAAAGTGACGTTTTTTCGTTCTTAGAAAAAAACAGAGCCGAATATGATGTGATTTTTGCAGATCCACCGTATGGTTTCACTCAAGAACAGTTCGAGAGAATCCCAAAACTCATTTTTGAAAACGAACTTCTAGCAGAAGAAGGCATGCTAATTATAGAGCATTCAACCCATACGAATCTAGAAGAAGCACCTTTTTTCTCACACTCCAAAAAATACGGAAGTTCCGTTTTTTCGTTTTTTATAGTAGAGGAAGAAGAATAGTCAATTCACTTAAAAAATTCAAGAAAGATATTTCTTTTAAGCCCTCCTTTGGAGGGTTGGGAGGAAAAAAAAGCAGACCTATAAGCCGGGTTCTGTACTTGTCAAAACAAGCCCTTATCATTTATCTAGCCTATTCATTACTGAACAGATCAATCTGCCTACCCTCCGACATCGAGCGAGCAACTCTTAGTTGTCGGTATACTTGGCATTTCATCGCATAGAGTTTACCTGATTTCACTACAGCCTTACCTGTACATCCTTTCTGTTGCACTTGTCCTTTTCGCCTAAGGCGAACGACGGGTGTTACCCGCTATGCTGCTCTGTGATGCCCGGACTTTCCTCTCCCCAAACGGAAGCGATAAGGCGGTCTGCTTGGGTGCAAAGATAGGGCTTTTAAATGGTTTTTATTTGAGAAAACTCAATTTCGCTCTAGACTAATTCGCAATTTCTAATTCCTAATTCCGTATTTTTGCCTTATGAAAGGAATTCATACAAAAACATTACAAGATTTAGAGTTTCAAACGGTTTTACATACGGTTTCTGAGCTTTGCTCGACAGATTTAGGTAGAGAAAAATCGTTGCATATCACACCGTTTCAGAATAAGGAAGAATTGCTTGACGTATTAGGGCAAACTTCAGAATATTTGGCTTCGTTCGAAAATGACAATACGTTCCCCAACCATAACTTTTTGGATTTGAGAGAACAAGTTAAGTTTTTGGCTATCGAAGACAGTTATTTAGATGCTGAGGTTTTTAAAGAACTATCAGAGCTGTCGAAAACGGCCAATACGTTACTTTCGTTTTTAAAGAAGTTTCAGGAATATTACCCAAAACTTTACAAAAAGTCTCAAACGCTAGAACTCACCAAAGAAATTACTCAAAAGATAGAGAGTAAAATCGATAAATATGCTGAAGTCAAAGATGAGGCTTCGGCTGATTTGCAAATCATCAGAAAACAGCTCAAAGAGATTAAAGGAAAAATCAATCAGAGTTTTCAAGTTGCCTTAACTACTTATAATGCTAGTGGTTATCTGGACGATATCAAAGAAAGCGTGATTGATAACACTCGTGTTTTGGCAGTGCTGTCCATGTATAGAAGAAAGGTAAAAGGAAGTGTTCTGGGCAGTTCAAAAACCGGAAGTATAGTTTATATTGAGCCGGAAACTACTTTGAAACTCTCTCGAGAACTCAATAATCTTCAATTTGAAGAGAAAGAAGAAGTCAAAAAGATTTTAAAACAGCTTTCGAACGAAATTCGTCCGTTTGCGCCTTTATTGTTTGACTATCACGAGTTTTTAAGTGATATAGATTTGGTGTATGCCAAAGCTCGATACGCTAAGAGAATCGAAGGGGTGCTTCCGGAGATTTCAGAAGAGAAAAAACTCTATTTCAAAGAGGCGTATCACCCGATTTTGTTGTTGAACAACAAAGCCAAAGGACAACCGACCTATCCGCAAACTATCGAACTCACAGACACCAACCGAATTATCGTAATTTCAGGACCTAATGCAGGAGGAAAAAGTATTACGCTAAAGACCATCGGGCTGTTGCAACTCATGTTGCAATGCGGACTTTTGATACCTGTTCATCACAGAAGCACGACCTTTTTGTTTGATAGAATCCTGACAGATATTGGAGATAATCAATCTATTGAAAATCATTTGAGTACATACAGTTACCGACTCAAAAACATGAACTACTTTCTCAAGAAATGCAACCATAAAACGTTGTTCTTGATTGACGAATTCGGAACCGGTTCAGACCCTGAATTAGGAGGTGCTTTGGCAGAGGTTTTCTTAGAAGAATTTTATCACCGAGAAGCCTTCGGAATCATCACGACACACTATACGAACCTGAAAATGTTGGCCAACGAATTGCCTTTTGCTACTAATGCCAACATGCTTTTTGATGAAAAGTCGTTAGAGCCGATGTATAAATTGGTGCTAGGACAAGCAGGAAGTTCGTTTACGTTCGAAGTCGCTCAGAAAAACGGAATTCCGTATGGGCTTATTAACAGAGCCAAAAAGAAAATAGAGAAATCAAAAGTACGTTTTGATAAGACCATTGCAACCCTTCAGAAAGAGCGTTCTAAGCTAGAGAAAACTTCGCAAAACCTTAAAGAAGAAGAAATTAAGGCAAGGGAAGAAAGCAAAAAGATGGAAGATATCAACCTGAAAATCAAACAAAAGTTAGAGAGCTATCAAGAGTTGTATGATGCTAACCAACGTTTGATTTATTTGGGACAAAAGCTTGATGATTTGTCTGAAAAGTATTTTAATAATAAGGATAAGAAAACACTTATTGGAGAGCTTTTGAAAACCGTTGAAATCGAAAATTCTAAACGCAAAAAACTGCTCCCTAAAGAGAAAAAGCAGAAAGAAGTTGAGCAGAAACAAATCATAAAAGAAGTAGAAGCCGAGGTTAAAGTAATCAGAGAAAAGAAAAAAGAAGAAAAAGCCAAGAAAACAGCCGAGGAGAAAAACAAACCGAAGATTCCGCTCAAAGTAGGAGATAGGGTCAGAATGATTGACGGAAAAGCCTTAGGAACCATTGATAAAATCGAGAAAAACAAAGCTATTGTCAACTACGGAATGTTCACTTCACAAGTGTCTTTAGAGAGCTTAGAAAAAGTATAATTCCCTATCGATTGATATGCAGTAATGCTAATCGAAAAATCATTAACTTTGCCACCATTATAAAAAAATAAACCATGCCTAAAATTTCTATCAAAGGGCAACAAATGCCTGAATCACCTATTAGAAAACTTGTTCCGTATGCAGAACAAGCCAAAAAGAAAGGTCATAAAGTATATCACCTAAACATCGGACAACCGGATATCAAAACCCCACAAGTTGCTCTTGATGCAATTAAAAATACAAACATTGAGGTGCTGGAATACAGCCACTCAGCAGGTTTTGAGAGTTACAGAAACAAGCTTTCTGCATACTACAAAAAAACAGGATTGCCTGTTGAGCCTCAAGATATCATTATCACTACCGGAGGGTCTGAGGCATTGATGTTTGCTATGGGAACCATTATGGATACAGATGACGAAATCATCATTCCGGAGCCTTTTTATGCAAATTACAACGGTTTTGCAACCGCTTCAGGAATTAAGGTAGTACCTGTAATTTCTGGTATAGAGACAGATTTCGCTTTGCCTGCTATCGAAGATTTCGAAAAATTGATTACTCCGAAAACCAAAGCCATTTTGATTTGTAATCCGGGTAACCCAACCGGTTATTTGTATTCGAAAGAAGAGTTAGAGAAACTGGCTTCAATTGTTAAGAAATATGACTTATTCCTTATCGCAGACGAAGTATATAGAGAGTTCATTTATGACCAAGGTGTATCGCATCATTCTGTTTTGAATTTAGAAGGAATCGAGCAAAATGCTATTATGATTGATTCGGTTTCTAAACGCTACAGCATGTGTGGAGCTAGAATCGGGTGTATTGTTTCTAAAAACAAAGAAGTGATGAGCACAGCGATGAAGTTTGCTCAAGCTCGTTTGAGCCCACCAACTTATGAGCAAATTGCCAGCGAAGCAGCTCTAGAGACTCCGCAATCTTATTTTGATGAAGTAATTGCAGAATACAAAGACAGAAGAGATACGTTGATTTCTGAAATGAGAAAGATAGAAGGAGTAAAAATCGCTTTACCAAAAGGTGCTTTTTACTGTATCGCTAAACTTCCGGTTAAGAATGCAGATGATTTTGCAAAATGGTTATTAGAGAGCTATGACCTTAACGGAGAAACCGTGATGGTAGCTCCTGCAAGCGGATTCTATTCTACTAAAGGAGCCGGAATGGATGAAGTTCGTATTGCTTATGTATTAAAGAAAGAAGATTTGATTCGCTCTGTAGCAATCTTGAAAGATGCCCTACAGAAATACAACGGATAAACTGTATTTCAATTCAATAATTTAAAGCTGTTTCATAATTTGAGACAGCTTTTTTGTTTTCTGTATAGTATGTATAAACAACAAAAAAAGAGGCTCCTAAACAAAAGCCTCCTTCTTAACTATATTTAAACTAAACTAACTAACTGTTTAGAATGCACGAACTAACAGATAAATAAGTCCGGCTACGACAGCTGAAATCGGAATGGTAAGCACCCAAGCCCAAAGTAGCTTGATGGTTACTCCCCAACGTACGGCTGACACACGTTTTGTAGCTCCAACCCCAATAATACTACCAGTAATGGTATGTGTTGTTGAAACCGGGATTCCGAAATGTTCAGAAACGTATAGCGTAACAGCACCTGATGTTTCTGCAGCAACTCCTTCTAGCGAAGTTACTTTGGTGATTTTAGACCCCATGGTTTTTACGATTTTCCAACCACCGCTCATAGTTCCTAAACCGATAATCACAAATGATGTAAACGGAACCCAACCCCATTCGTCAACAAAGTGACCAAATTGATTAGGTGAATTAATCCACTCCATGTGTCCTGCATCTACGTGATAGAAAATTACAGCAGCACCAATAATACCCATAACTTTTTGAGCATCGTTGGCTCCGTGTCCTAAACTGAATAGTGCAGAAGATACTAATTGCAAACGTCTGAACCATTTATCAGCTCTGTGAGGAGTTGTTTTTCTGCAAATCCACATAATGGCGACTGTGAGCAGGTGGGCTACAAAGAGACCAATAGTAGGTGCTAGGAATATAAAGGCAATGATAGGAAGTACTTTGGCATAATTCACTACATCATTCAGATTTGCTCCAACCATATAAGCATGCATAAGCGCAGCTCCTATAAATCCACCGATTAGTGTGTGAGATGAAGAAGACGGAATTCCGAACTTCCAAGTCATTAAATTCCAAAGAATAGCAGCGATAAGTCCTGCGAAAATTACTTCTAGCGTAATCAAATCGGCTCCGTTTGAGGCAACGGGGTGAATGGTTTTAGCAATCGTATTACCGATTTTAAACTCTCCAATCCAGTATTTCGAAATGAAATAAGCCACAAAATTGAAGGCTGCAGCCCATAAAACAGCTTGAAAAGGAGTTAATACACGGGTTGCTACAATGGTGGCAATAGAGTTGGCAGCATCGTGAAAACCGTTGATGTAATCAAAAATAAAGGCGAGTACAATGATTATGACAAGTAGTGTAAAACTATCCATAATTACATTTTAAAAGGTTGTTTTTAAGAGTATTTTACTACGATAGTTTCCAATACATTGGCTACATCTTTACACTTATCTGAGGCATCTTCAAGAGCCGTAAGCACTTCTTTATATTTAATGATTTTTATAGCATCGGTTTCGTTTTCGAAGATATCCATAACAGCACTATCAAAAACGTTATCTGCTTTAGCTTCCAGCTTACCGATTTTCTTACAAGCAACCGTTACTCTCTGTAGGTTGTTGTGTTCTTTCAAGTCTGTTACAGCACGCTTGATGAGCAAACAAGCCTCTAGGTTGATTTCTGTTAACTTACGGATAGATTTGGTGATTTTCTCCACTTGATACATCTTCATTCTGCTGGCAGAGCCATGAAGAAAGTCGGTTACATCATCAATAGATTTGATTAGAGAATGGATATCTTCACGATCAAAAGGGGTAAGGAAGTTTTTACTTAATTCCAGATTGGTTTTGTGAACCAATTCATCAATATCTGCTTCGAGTTTGTCGATTTTCTTGAAGTATTCGTCTCTTTCTCCTTTAGGAGCATTTACGACATCGTTTAAGGTAGTAGCTAACTCAACTAGGTTTGAAGTAGCCTCTTCAAATAACGGAAAGAACTTTTTGTCTTTTGGTGTTAAGAACTGAAAAATATCATTTATTCTAAATGCCATTGTATGTATGTTTAATTTGATGCAAATCTAGGTGTAGTCAGCGATATGTAAGTATTTACAATATTAACTTAATGTTACCTCAATGTTAAGTTTAAAAAAAAGGTAGCGAGTTAATATTAATGTTTAAAAACGTAGTTAATGATATTAGCTCCCATTTTTAGAGCTTTTTCACGTGTTTCTACAGGGTTGTTGTGCACTTCTTGATCTTCCCATCCGTCACCTAAATCGGTTTCGTAAGTGTAGAGGCAAATGAGTTTTCCGTCTTTAAAAAGGCCGAAAGCTTGTGGTGGTTTATTGTCGTGTTCGTGAATTTTTGGGATACCGTTAGGGAAGGAGTAAGGCTCCTTGAAAATTGTGTGGTCTTTACTGATTTCGATAAAATCCAGTTCCGGAAAAACACGTTTCATTTCACGTCTGATGTATTGGTCTAAACCGTAGTTGTCGTCAATGTGAAGAAAACCACCTCCGAGCAAGTATTTTCTCAGATTATTGATTTCGGTATCATTAAAAACAATGTTTCCGTGACCTGTGATATGAATAAACGGATACAGAAACAATGCCGAACTCGAAAGTTCTATAGTCACCGGTTTTGGAGCAATTTTAGTCTGAATATTCGCATTGCAGTAAGCAATCAGGTTAGGTAAAGCCGTAGGGTTAGCATACCAATCTCCACCACCCGAATATTTCACTAAGGCAATCTCTTGAGCTGATGTGCTAAGCCCAAAAACCAAAAAGAGTAAGTAAAAAAAATGTTTCATAATCTGCTTCAAAGATATAGAAAAACCTCACAAATTGGTAGTCTGTGAGGTTTATTTTTAATGCTAAAGTGATTTTATGCTAAAGAGTTTAACGTAATTAATATTCCGTTTTGTCTGCTTTTTCGCTCCATTGTTTGAAAACCATAAGCGCTTCATCACGACTGATTTGCTCAAACGGAATTTTTCTGTCACTCATCGGTAGGTTGATTTCGCTATAAATAAAATCATCATCAAAACCAATGTGAGCGGCATCTTCACGAGTGTTAGCGTAATATACTTTGTCTGGTCTTGCCCAATAAATAGCGCCTAAACACATCGGGCAAGGTTCGCATGAGGTGTAAAGCACACAGCCCTCTAGCTGAAACGTATTCAGGTTTTTGCAAGCATCTCTGATGGCTACAACCTCAGCATGAGCGGTTGGGTCGTTACTGGATGTCACTTTATTGTTCCCAACTCCAACGATTTTTCCGTCTTTGACAACTATGGCTCCAAAAGGGCCTCCTTCATTATTTTTCATTCCGTTTTGTGACTGCTCAATAGCACTTGTCATAAACTGCTGATGTGTACACATAAGTAATATTTTATTTTGTGCAAAAATAATCAAATAAATCGTAGGAACTAGCCATAATCAAAGAAACCACAAAAAATAAGGAGACCTTTTTGAGGCCTCCTTATCGTTAATTATTTCTTGACATATTGATGGAATTCTTTGAACAATTCCAATAAGCTCATCGTGGCTTTTACTAAATCGTTGGTTTCGAGCAATAACCCAAAATAGAGTTTACTGTTCTTAGGGCTGTTCTCTGTGGTTCTGATTCTTGAGATTTGTTTTTGAATCAGATAAGACGTAAGGTCTGTCAAGTTAGATTTCTCTTTAAGCAATTCATCAAGTTGAGCAAAATCTTCTGTTTGGAAGCTCTCTTCCAGACGAGTAAACAAACTTTTGAGTTGTTCGTCTATCGATTTCAGGTCTCTGATTTGGTTAAACTTCAGGCTCTTATGGTTGTTGTTGAAATGAGCATAACTAGTGTTTGTAACAAACCCAACAGACTGAACCATATCTTGCAGAAATCCTAAGATTAACACATATAACTTGCTGGCCTCCAAAGAACTTTCGTCTAAATCTTTGATGACATAAAATAGATTACTCTTGAGTTCATCTACTTCTTTTTCGAGTTTTTTGAGTTTCTTTTTATCCTCTTTGAGTAGCGCTAAATCCTGAAGGGCTAAGTGGTTTACTACATCAGAATATAGCGAACTTGTTTTGCTCACAATCTTAGCAATCTGTGAAGAACTCTCAGATATCATTTCTTTAATCGTAGCAATATCTTCTTTTTTGAATTGGGCTAAATTAGCTTCACGTTCTTTTACTTTCGTATTGTATTTTTTCGTACTTCTGTAAAGCAGAATTCCCACCAAAACCATAATCCCGACAAAGGCAAACACACCTCCTAATTTTAGAGTAATCACGGCTATTCCTGCAAAAGTAAAGGCTACAAAAGCCGTTACAAACCAACCGCCAATTACGTTGAATACTCCCGCCACTCTATAAACAGCACTATCTCTGCCCCAAGCTCTATCTGCAAATGAGGTTCCCATAGCCACCATAAAAGTTACATAGGTTGTTGATAACGGAAGTTTTAATGACGTAGCCATAGCAATCAATACAGCAGCTACCATTAGGTTGACAGAGGCTCTAATCATATCAAAAGCTATGTCTTGATTTTTCTTAGCCTTTGGCGCTTCAAATTGCTGATCTATTTTTATTTGTAGAGATTTCGGTAAGACATAATTAAGTACTTGCCCTGTGTACATAGCACTACGTACGATAAATCTCGACAAAGCATTGGCATCAAACTTTTCGGCTCCGTCACCTTGTCTGGATAAATCTACTCCGGTTTTGATAACTTCTTTCGCTTTTTTTGATGTCCAAAGCGTGTAAACCATTACTGCCCCTCCGAGGAGTAAATACCAGAAATTAGCTTTAAGATCACTAGAAGCTAAAGCTCCCATGAGCATCGAAGAGTCATTACCGCCTGCAACATAAATGTCATAGGCTTGAAGGGCTCCAATAGGCACTCCAATAAAGTTCACCATATCGTTTCCGGCAAAAGCCAATGCCAAAGCAAAAGTCCCGATGATGATAATGACTTTAAATATGTTTTGTTTGAGCCAAATAAGAGCTTGAGAAAACAGTGTCCAGAAAACCAGATTACCTAAAATAATAAGTGTTTGGTTATTGTTCATAAAATCTTTTACCCCTTCGCTCATAAAAGCAGAACCTTTAAGACCTTTAAAGAGAATAAAATATGAAATAGAACTAATAGCCAGTCCGCCAAAGATAGCCCCGAAGTATTTTACTCTTTTTTGGTATTGAAACGAAAACAGTATTCGGGAAAGATACATCACCAAGGCTCCAATAGTAAAAGAGATAATTACGGAGAGCAATATACTGGAGACAATTTCTGAAGCTTTTTGTGTATTGATATAAGCCAAGAGGTTCTCGAAGCCATCGTCTTGAGTGATGATTTTGTAGGCAGCCAAAAATACCCCGGCTCCTAATAGCTCAAATACGACTGATACGGTGGTCGAAGTAGGGAATCCGAGAGAATTAAAGACATCGAGCAAGATGACATCTGTAACCATAACAGCCAAAAAGATAATCATGACGTCATCAAACGTAAACATTGAAGGGTTAAAGATTCCACTTCGGGCAATTTCCATCATTCCGCTAGAGAAGAGGGCTCCAATAGCCACTCCGAGACTTGCGACAATCATTAACTTTTTGAATGATACGGCTTTTGAACCAATTCCTGAATTCAGGAAATTAACCGCATCGTTAGCCACACCAACAGTAAGGTCAATAATAGCTAAAATAGCTATTGCCACAAGCATTACTACATAAATCTGTTCCATTTAAAAATAAGTCTGAATTTATGCTGCAAAATTCCGTTAAGTAATTGGTTTGAATGTTAAGGTAACATTATTAATTTAAGTAAAGATTTGTTTACAGATTAACAATAAGATAACCTCTAGTATTACATAAACGGAGAAGTAAGGCGAACGAATCTCTCAATAAAGCGTTTTATTTTAGGACGTTTCCTCCAACGTTGCGGGTCGATTTGCACAGCATTTTCAAGGTCTTTATAGAAAGCATCTCTGAGTTCTTTGGCGATTCGCACATCATACACCAAAGCAGAAACTTCGAAATTCAAATCAAAACTTCGCATATCCAGATTGGCAGTCCCTACAGAGCCAAGCTCACCATCTATAACAAAAGCTTTGGAGTGAATAAATCCTTTTTCGTAAATATATACTTTGACTCCGGCTCTGAGAAGCGTGTCAAAAAAGGACTTGGTCACGATATCAACCGCTCTAGAATCACCTTTTTTCGGGACGAGTATTCTTACATCAATTCCGCTTAGCGAAGCAATCACCAAAGCCTCTTGAAGGGAAGTATCAGGAACGTAATAAGGTGTGGTGAGCAATACTTCTTTTTGAGCTGCATTCACCGCCTGAATAATCGCATACAAGATATTAGGCAAATCTGAATCCGGCCCGCTCGACACAATTTGTGTATAGACAGCATCCTTATAAGGCACAGTGTTAAGCGGAAAATACTTTTTATCTAACAACACGTTATTTTCGCTACAGAAGTTCCAATCGGCTAAGAAAAGTCTTTGCAGGCTTAGTGAAGAATAGCCTTTTATCATCAGGTGCATATCTCTCCAATACAGCCCGGTTGGCGATGGGTTGATGTATTTGTCACAGACATTAATCCCTCCGACAAACGAAGTTTTTCCGTCAATGACTACGATTTTTCTGTGATTGCGGTAATTCAGCCGATTGGCAAGCAATATGAAGTAAATCTTATGAAACGGATGAGCCTGAACACCTGCTTCTTGCAATTCTCTAACAATGTTTTTACGAATGCTTTTACTCCCAAAATCATCATAGATAAACCTCACTTCAACTCCCTGACGGGCTTTTTCAATCAAAATATCTTTAATCTGATTCCCGATGTTGTCGTTTTCGTAAATGTAATACTCCATGTGAATGTGGTGCTCAGCCTTGCGGAGTTCTTCCATCATCTTTGGGAAAAGTTCTTCTCCGTTATGAAGCACTTCAACCGAATGGTTGGGCAAAACTGAGGTGTTTCCCGCTTTGCGGTTGGCCACCAAATTGATGAGCTTTAGGTTCTTTTGAATCGAAATATTCTCAAGGTCCGGTATACTTTTATTGTATTGGTCTAAGGTTTTTTCGAGTTCTTTTTTTACTTTTTCATCCACCTGAAGCTTACGAGTGTACATCTTTCTTTTTCGATAGTTAATCCCGAAAGAGAAATAAAAGATAATCCCGAAAATAGGCACAAAGAATACAAACAGTAAATAAGCCAGGGTCTTGCTGACCGATCGAGTATCAAAAATAATTCTGATACATACCATAATCATGAGCAACAAATAAAGTAGCTCAGCAACAATCAACCATTTGGCTTGTTCGAAAAATGTACTCACTTAAATCTTTTTAATGTGGGACTAATTTACGATATTTATTTTAGGAATTAGGCATAGAGAGCCTCACTTCGCAATTGAGTTGATTTCTTCTATTTGTATTAAGAATCTATTAATATTTAATTTTTTTTGTTATTTTTGGGATTTATAAATATGCAGCTATAATTCATTTAATAATACGTATTTACAAATGTTTAATTGTTTTGTATATTTATGAGTTAGGTGTAATTTTAACAAAAGTCCTATGACAAATGATGTTCCAGTCAATAACTCAAGAAAAATTTAATTCTTATAACTTTGAAAAAAATCCAATGTCTACATTATTTGGGACAGAAAAGAAATGGTTTGAAAACAAAGAATACAATCTGATTGCTACAATAATAAAAGATAAAATTGATAATGATTGGGCGTTTGTTATTATGGCAATGGATAGTGATGGTGAATATCGTGCAATTGAGGTTGAAACTTCACTTGAAAATGAGCAAATCCCAGAATCACGGATAGAACAAAAATTAAAGGAATTAATTGAAAGTGGAGAATTTAAAGAGAAACTTTACTCTGACAGCAAAACAAACTTTGAAAAATCTAGTTTAATAATTACGGATATTAATGATGAAGTAAAAAAATACTTAAAAAAACATCCAGAAAAACTATATGATTTATCATCTAGAAGATTCGAAGAATTAGTAGCCAGTATTCTTGTAGATATGGGACTAAGTGTTCAGCTAACACAAGCGACTAGAGATGGTGGAAGTGATATTATTGCTGTATTTAAAAATGCGATTTCTAGTTTTTTAATATTTGTAGAGTGTAAAAAATATTCTCCAGAAAATAAAGTAGGTGTTGGAATAATAAGAGAAGTTGCAGGTGTGCATAGTTTAAAGCAACCATCAAAAAGTTTAATAGTAACTACGAGCACTTTTACAAAACCTGCGATCGAAACGGCATCAATTTTAAAAGAGCAAATTGATTTAAAAGATTATTTTAACCTAAAAGATTGGTTAAGTAAGTATTAAAAAACTGCACCCAACATCACCTTGGGTAAAATAGCGAGTTAAGGTAAAATTCAAATTTTGAACTTTTTTTGTTACAATCATTATTTTTAATTTGTTAAATTTAAAAAAATAAAAATGCGTTGCTCAGTTTTGGCTAAATTCGAAGTTCTTGTGGTTCAAGTTCGCTACTTCGCCAAGCTGTAAACGTCACCTACAATTATTAAAAAATATCGCTAAAAATATGAATGATGAAAAAATAATAAGAATAGAAGCTGCAGAATTTTTTGGAATGAGTAATTTGTTAAATCCTCATATTGATAGTAGTGAAAAACTTTATTCTCTAAAATCTAAGTTATCTAATTTCTACTCTTCAGAAAATAAAGCGATTTTTTTAGATCAATTGACAATCTTATTAAAAGACTATCTACAAAATCATAGAAATAAAAGTCATAATGGATTACCAAAAGAAGATTGCGTAATAGAAATTGCAATTGAGATAATTTTATTCTACATAAAACAAGAATTAAATACATTGCCAACTATTGTTCACCAAAAAGAAAATATAACTGAAAACATAGCTCGAGAAAAAGTTTTTGTAAGTTATAGTCATTCTGATTCTGAGTATTTAAAAGATATAAAAAGACATTTTAAACCATTCTTAGATAAAATTGACTTTTGGGATGACAGTAATATTCAACCTGGTCAAAAATGGAAAGATGAAATCAAAAATGCTATTTCTAAAGCCAAAGTTGCAATTTTGTTAGTAAGTACAGATTTTTTAGGTTCTCAATTTATTAGAAATGAAGAGTTACCAGATTTATTAAATGCAGCAGAAAATGAAGGTGCAGCAATTTTAACTGTCATTTTAAGACCTTGCTTATTTGAAGAGTTTAATGAGATAAATATATATCAAGCTATGAATTCTCCTAGTTTACCAGTATCAAAAATGGACGAAAACCAAAAAGAGGAATTATTTGTTAATTTGGTTAGGCAAACAAAAAGAATATTATCAGATGAAAAATAACTGCAGGTAACAAGGATTTGGCGCAATGGTTGGTTAAGTGATTAATTGAAAGTCTTTATAATCCACTTCTTCGCAAAGCCCGTTGTGTGTAATTGTACGAAAACTGAACGAAACCAATATTAAGTAAATGCTATGGTTAATTTTGATGAAATTTTAGGACGAAAAGACAAAATTATAATTGGCTCCTTGATTATATTTATTTTTTGTTTAATTGCAGTTTTAGGCTACGCTGGCTATTTTAAAGATTCGGAAAGAAACGCAATATTAGAAAAAACTTTTCAAGGTAAAATTATTAGCCGTTATACTGATTATAAAGATCATGCAGCAACGAAATATAAACTTTCTGACGGTAATGAAATCTATGCCTATTTTCCAAAACAAAATGTAGAATTACAAATTGGAGATAGTTTAGTAAAGCAGCAAAACACAATCTATATATTGGTCTTTAGAAATGGTCAATATAAGTTTAATGTTGACTTATTAAATAAATAGTTGTGTTATTATTCTCCCTTTTTCCATAAATTTCCCTCCACTTGTATTCGCAATGTATTCTCATTTGCTTCGCAAAAATGACCTTTTTAGCGAAGGTAAATACAAACACAATCCCTATTGAATACAGAAAACATTCCAAAGAAAACCCGATAAAATCTCCTTATGCTCTTATAAGTAAAAGCGATTTTCTGTTTGTTTCCCTTTCAATTTCCCTCACTACAAATCAGTTACCTTTTTTTCGCTATTTTCTTGAAAAAACTAGCCGTCTTTATTTGTACTAAATCTAAATAAGCATTACATTTGCCTCGAATTTTAAAGCTCGTATCGCTTTCAAACCATGAGAAAGTATTTACTACCCTTAGCATTTACGTTGTTTAGCACCCTTTGCTTCTCACAAAACGACTCTCTTAGTGAGTTGTTAGAAGTTGTGATAATCGACCATAAAACAGATAAAGAAATTATCGAACAAAGCGGTTTTGCCGTAAATGTAATTCAAACTCGTGAAGCGGGGCTTCGCAATTTGCAGACCAACGAACTTCTTGACCGAACTGTGGGAGTAAGAATCCGTCAGAACGGTGGTTTGGGGTCAGACGTGAAATACAACATCAACGGAATGTCGGGCAATGCCGTACGTATCTTTATCGACGGTATTCCGATTTCTTCTTATGGTTCTTCTTTTGATTTGAACAGTATTCCGCCCGCTATGATTGAGCGAATCGAAGTCTATAAAGGAGTAATCCCGGGACATTTAGCTGATGATGCTCTAGGCGGAGCCATTAATATCGTACTTAAAAAAGGAGCTAGAAACAACTTTAATGCTTCGGCTTCTTATGGTTCGTTTAATACGACTCAGGCCAACTTCAATGGTTTATATCGTTTCGAAGAGTCTGGTTTCACCATAAAAGCGACCGGTTTTTATAACTATTCTGATAACGATTATGAAGTGTGGGGTAAAAACGTCTATGTGATTCTGCCAAACGGACGTTACGAATACATTCGTGCCAAACGTTTTAACGATGCTTTTGAATCGATAGGCGGGGTGATTAACCTTGGTTTTACCGATGTAAAATGGGCCGATAACTTCACCGTTGGTTTTACCCGTTCTGATGCTTATAACGAAGTGCAGCACGGAACCTTTATGACAACACCATACAAAGGCCGTTTTACTGAATCTGATGCTAGCCTTTTTAACCTGACATATAACAAAAAAGACTTTTTGACTGAAGGGTTAGAGTTCAACTTCCACGGAATCTACGGAGAGCGAAACCGTATGATTAACGATACCGTAAAATGGAATTATAACTGGTATGGCCAGCAAAGTCTTGATCTTAACGGACAGCCTATCATCAGACCACAAGGAGCACAACAAGGAGCGCCCACTCTGGCTAATATCAAGCGAAATGTAGCTTCTGTGAGAACAGGGATGTCGTATGCTATCAACAAAAATCATCAAGTGATGCTCAATTACAGCTTTTCGGGTATCGACAGAGAAGATGACGATGCAATGAAGTCTGTACTGGAGAGACAATTTGTAGGAACTCGTGATTTACAAAAACATATTACCTCGTTGAGCTATCAGTTTACCGCTCTAAACGACAAACTAAAAACTTCTGTCTTTGGGAAGAATTACCAACAAACTATCGAACGTATGAACCCGATAGTGCAAACCATCAATGGGCAACCAACTAGGGTAGAAGATGTAGTGCAAAGCAAAAAAGACATTAACGGTTACGGAATCACCCTTTCGTATGCTTTGTATCCGAAGATAATATTGCTCAGCTCTGCTGAAAGAGGCGTACGTTTACCTAACGAAGATGAGGTGTTTGGAGATGCTGGAGACAACATTTCAGAAAATCCGAACATTAGACCGGAGACCAGTAAAAACTTCAACTTAGGCTTCCGTTTGGGTGACTTTGATTACAAAAAACACCGTTTTGGTTTCAACATAAACGGATTCTACAGAAACATCACAGACCGTATCGGTACTCCGGTGCAAACGGCTCTTAATAGCAACGTACAGACTTTGCCATTTGTGAACCAAGGCAACGTAAAATCAAAAGGAATTGATTTCGAATTCCAATACAGTTATGACAATAATTTGAAGTTCGTTTTCAATACTTCGAAGTTAGATTTAACTACTAAAGACGTCTATGGAAGAGAGAAAAACATCCCGAACGAACCGTTCTTAACAGCCAATGCTTCTGTGCAGTATTCCTTTGACGGAGTGGGAGGTAAAGACGGTCGTATGAACTTGTACTATAACTTTATGTATGTAGATTCATTCAGTTATATATCACCGCTTTACAGCAACAATGCCGGAACTGATTTCTTTGATATTCCCGAGCAGTTTGTCAATGATTTGGGAGTGAGCTATACGTTCCCGAACCGTAAGTTTGTGGTGAGCTTTGATGCTAAAAACATCTTCGACAAACAAGCTTTCGACAACTTTGCCGTACAGAAACCCGGTAGAGCTTTTTATCTGAAACTTAATTACATTATTAATAATTTTTAAAATATATAACAATCAAACACACACACATCATGAAAACCAATATTATTAAACTTGCCGCTTTATCACTTGTGATCGGAGCATTTACATCATGTAATGATGATGACAGCAAAGGACCAAAAGAACCAGAAACTGTCGAAGGTCGTTGGATTACCGTAGCCGGAGCGGTTATGGGAACCGAAGACGGTACTCCGGGTGACGGAAACGGTGGAACGCTAGTATTTTCTGTATCAAAAGAAGATGCTAAAAATCCTGAAAAAACCATCGATGTATTCGAAAACGGATTCGTTGTGCCATCATTCAGAACGGCTCGTTTGCAATCTACTCAAGACGGATTTACACTATTCAATATTGCCTACGGTGGAGCTAATGGCGGAGAGTTCTCTAAACTTTCTGTAGGTGGCGGACAAACTTTTACTCCGGTTGGCGGAACCGTAAATATTTCGCAATATGCAGGAACTAACCCAAGATGGGCTAAATTGTTTGACGGAGACAAAACAGGAGTAGCCGTAAACGTTACGACGCCACAAGTAGTCACAGATGAACAAGGAAGTTACGTTCGTACAAGAGGAACAGCAACTGTGTTAAGCTTGAACTTGGTAGAGTCTTTCATCTCAGAAACGAAATCGTATGAAATTCCGTTAACGGCAGAAGAAGAAGCTCAAGGACACCACATTTTCAGACTAGATGCTCCTGTGCTTAACAAAGCCGGAAACAAACTAATTATCGGTACTTGGATGCGTAAAAGCGATACTACAACAGGAGAAAACCAAACGGAATTTGAGCGTTTAGGATCAAAATCTGTCGTTGTTGATTACCCTTCATTAACGAATCCGGTTGTGATCACTTCTACCGTTGGTTTCGGAGACACTAGCGGATACCGTAGTTTCAATGCTTTTGTAGGCGATGACGGAAACATCTATCAAGCGACTCAAAGAGATGCAGAAGGTTCTCATATCTTGAGAATCAACCAAAGCAACCAATATGATAATTCGTATGTATTCAGTCTTGATGCTGCTTTGGGAGTAACAGGATCATATATCGAAAACTGGAAATATGCTGGAAACGGAAAAGCCATTATCGCTTATACACATGACGGAGCAGCTACTTCTGCACTTTCAGGACAAGCACAAAGTTATTTGGCTCTAGTTGACCTAAACGCTAAAACAGCTCAACAACTAGATTTACCGTACAATACAGATATGTATATGTTTCAATATCAAGGTTACGTAGTGGATGGTTTTGATATTTATGTAACTGTAGCTCCTGTTGGACAAAACGGAAATATCTATATCATCAATAGCCTTACAGGTCAAGTAACCAAAGGAGCGAAACTCGTAAACAAACCGGGAAATCACTTTATCGGAACGTTTTAATCTAAACCCAAATTTGTAACCTGAATTCCGTAGAGATAACCCTCTCTACGGAGTTTTTAAATAACAATAACCATGAAAAAAGCACTTGTAGTACTATCGTTAGCAGCAACTTTACTATTCACTTCGTGTAAAGAAGAGCAAAAAAGAAGAGGAATTGATTACAACGAAATCAAACCTGAATTGGCTTTAACTCCTGAGCAAGACAAACAATTTGACGAGGTAGTAGCTAAATACAAAAAAATAGCCGAAGAGAGCAGAGCAGCAGCTACAGCAGACGGAGCAAAACCGGACAGAGTAGAAATGTTCAAAAAGAACGAAGAGCGTATGAAATTGCAAAATGAAGAAATGAGTCAATTCTTAGATGAAGCTCAAATGCAAAAATATAATGATTTTGTAGCTAAAAACTCTCGTAAAAGACCACGTTATGACGACGAATTGTTGGCTAAACTAAAAACAGAACTAGAAATGACTCCGGAGCAAGCCTCAATGCTTGAAGCAGCTAATGATGCTTTTGAAAGAGCTTATCAGGATGCTCATGATCTTTATCACGGTAACGGAGAATTAGCTAAAGAATACTGGGATAAATATGATGCAGAACGTAAAAATGCTCTAAAGCAAGTATTGTCTGAAGAGCAGTTTGTGAAGTTCGAAGAAATGGTGTCAGACCAAGGTTATCAAGCCAGAAAATAATAGTTTTTTTGACAGGTTTTTGTTCTTTGATTATTTAAAGAACAAAAACCTTCTTTTTTATTTCCACCAAAACTATGTCTTTACTAAAATCACTGTTACGTAAACGTCGAAAGAAAGAATCCCTATTCAAATATGTTATGGGGATTTTGCATTTGTGGTTAGGGCTGCTATCATCACTCATTATTTTTGTGGTATGCCTGACCGGAACAATATATGTCTTCCGAAATCAAATTCTCGACTTGTATAACAGCGATAAGGTGTACGTAAAGGCAGAAGGCAATAGAAT
>JBEBUB010000004.1:0-34745 GCA_040393445.1 Flavobacterium beibuense | reverse complement strand
CGAGTGATTGCTAAAAAAGTACTTACTTTTTTTAATACGAAACCAAAATCTGTTGAAGCTTCTTTACAAGAACAAGGGCTTTCGAAAAGGGAAATCGAAATTCTTCAAGAGCTGTCAAAAGGGCTTTCTTATAACGAAATAGCCGATATAGCCAACGTAAGTTTAAACACGATTAAAAGCCATTTACATCGTATTTACACCAAACTTCACGTAACCAGCAAAACAGAAGCCGTTATAAAATTTATGAATCACTCAAAAGGATTGTAACTTTCTAACAATCTGCTATATTCACAGCTACTGCCAATCCTCCTTCTGAAGTTTCTTTGTATTTATGGTTCATATCTTGAGCGGTTTGCCACATCGTAGCCACAACTTTATCCAAAGGCACTTTTACGTTTTTAGCATCGGTCTCAAGAGCAAGTTCAGCTGCATTTATAGCCTTGATAGCTCCCATCGTATTTCGCTCAATACACGGAATCTGAACCAATCCTCCAATTGGGTCACAAGTAAGCCCTAAATGATGCTCCATTGCGATTTCTGCTGCTACCGAAACTTGTTCAGGGGTTCCTCCCATAAGTTCACACAAGGCTGCTGCTGCCATAGCAGACGAAACTCCAATTTCGGCTTGACAACCTCCCATAGCAGCTGAGATTGTAGCTCCTCTCTTGAAAATACTTCCGATAACTCCTGCTACTTTCAAAAACTGCTCTATTTCTTTATCTCCTGCCTCGTGATTTTCGATTACCATATAATACATCAAAACAGCAGGAATCACTCCGGCACTTCCGTTTGTCGGAGCTGTAACTACCCTACCCAGGGAAGCATTCACTTCGTTTACCGATAAGGCAAAACAACTCACCCATTTGAGAATTTGACGGAATTTCACTTCGGTTTTTCTGATAGAAGTAATCCATTCTTGAGGGTTGCTGTACGGAACATCTCCTTTCAAGTTCTGATACATATCAAAAGCTCGACGTCTTACGTTTAATCCTCCCGGAAGTACTCCTTCACTATGACAACCAATATAAATACATTCTAGCATTGTATTCCAAATCCTGAGAAGTTCTTTGCTGATTTCTTCTTCTGAACGGAATACTTTTTCGTTTTCAGTTACGATTTCAGATATTTTTTTGTTTGCCGATAAGGCACTTTTCAGAAGTTCATCTGCCGTGTTTACAGCAAAAGGCACTTGTTTTATGTCAGACTCTTCGTGTAAATGCTCCTGCCCTTCTTTTACCACAAAACCACCTCCGATGGAATAAAAAGTAGAAGTATATTCCATTTTATCTGATAAAAAGGCTTTAAAAACAAGTCCATTTGCATGAAAAGGCAAAAACGTTTTGTGATACACAATGTCATTTTCAACAGAAAAAGGAATGGCTTTTTTATCATCTAAAACAAGCTGATTCTTCTCTTGTATGGTCTGAATTATGGTGTCGATACTTTCCACAGGCACATATTCCGGATCTGCTCCACTAAGACCAAGCATTACGGCTAAATCAGTAGCGTGACCTTTTCCTGTAAGGGAAAGCGAACCATAAAGCTCTATGATTACTCTTTCGGTTTTGTCAAATAAATTTTGAGTGTGAAGTTCTTTCAAAAAAAGCTCTGTAGCCCTCCATGGGCCTAAAGTGTGCGAACTCGATGGTCCTACACCAATCTTAAGCATATCAAAAACCGAAATGTATTCCATAAATGTATCGTAAATTATAAAAGCAAAGATAAGCAATCCTTTCGATAAAAAAATGGAAGCCTTTTAATAGAAAATTACATCCAAATCTCCACACAATCTGCCTTAAAATTTTAAGTATAAAACATCAAAAAACTTTTGTTTATTTTCCGTAAATTTGTGCTGTTTTTTATTTAACTGAAAATTATGTCAGATACTACAGAAAGATTAGAATGTGTTATTATAGGCTCAGGGCCTGCAGGATATACGGCTGCCATTTATGCAGCAAGAGCAGATATGAAACCCGTGATGTACACGGGAATGGAACCCGGAGGACAACTCACCACCACTACCGAAGTTGACAATTTCCCGGGTTATCCTGAAGGAATAGATGGCCCAACAATGATGATTCAACTGCAACAACAAGCAGAACGTTTCGGGACTCAAGTTCGTATCGGGATGGTTACTAAAGTAGATTTCAGTAAAGAATCAGGAGGTATTCATATACTCACTATTGACGATTCTAAAACCATCGAAGCTAAAACGGTAATTATCGCTACGGGAGCTTCCGCAAAATATTTAGGTCTTCCAAGTGAAGAAAAACTAAAAGGCGGAGGAGTTTCGGCTTGTGCTGTTTGTGACGGATTTTTCTATCGCAATCAAGAAGTGGCTATCGTAGGAGCCGGAGATACAGCAGCTGAAGAAGCTACTTATTTGGCTAAAATCTGTTCAAAAGTGACTATGCTTGTGAGAAAAAGCGAAATGAGAGCTTCAAAAGCGATGCAGCATAGAGTGTTTAATACGCCAAATATCGAAGTGTTGTATAACACTGAAGTAGATGAAGTGTTGGGTGACACAGTGGTTGAAGGAATTCGTATGGTAAACAATCAAACCGGAGAGAAAAGTGAAATCAAAGTAACCGGACTTTTCGTAGCTATTGGGCACACTCCAAACACAGCTGTCTTTAAAGGTCAATTAGAAATGGATGAAACCGGTTATCTAATCACTCACGGAAAATCAACTCACACTAACATTCCTGGTGTTTTTGCAGCAGGTGATGTTCAAGATAAAGATTACCGTCAGGCTGTTACAGCAGCAGGAAGCGGATGTATGGCAGCTCTTGATGCAGAACGTTATTTAACTTCTTTGGAATAGTTTTTAAGGAATTTTGATAAGAATAAGCCCTGCTCATAAATGTTAAAATTTCGAGCAGGGTTGTTTTTTAAAAAAATTATTCTTTACATTTGAAAAATATTAATTCAACTTTAACACTTGCCTATGCAATAAAAATACTTTTTAGAAATACTAAAATTTAGGTACCAACCATCTAAAGAGTTATTTTATGGGAACAAGTGTTGTTATTTCCGATGCTGTATTAGTCAGCAACTACATTAAGGGTGATGAAGCTGCTTTGGCTACTCTTATCAAAAAACATCAATCAAAAATCTACGGTTTCATCTACTCCAAAATTGGAGATAGAGATATTGCTGATGATATCTTTCAAGATACTTTCATCAAGGTTATTCGTACGCTAAAATCAGATTCTTATAACGAAGAAGGGAAATTCCTACCTTGGGTAATGCGAATTTCTCATAATCTGGTTGTAGACTACTTTAGAAGTAACAAAAAGATGCCTGTAAAAAGAGATACAGATGAATTTTCGATATTTTCTGTCATGTCTGATAACAGCCCGAATATTGAAAGTCAGCTGATTGATTTTCAAATCGAAAAAGACCTTCAAAAAGTAATCAACGAGTTACCCGAAGACCAAAAAGAAGTTCTGATGATGAGAATTTATCAAGATTTATCTTTTAAAGAAATCTCTGAGCAAACCGGTGTGAGCATCAATACAGCTCTGGGAAGAATGCGTTATGCTTTGATGAATTTAAGGAAAATTATTGAAAAAAATAAAATTATTTTGACTCAGTAACAATATATTAGATAGAGTTTCGTTTATAAAATAAAAACCTTTTTATATGGCAGAACTCTACTCTAAAAATCAAGTCAAAAGATTAAAAATGACTCCAAAAAAAGAAACAGTTTCTTTTTTGTTACAGTATTCCAAGTCGCTTAAGGTTTATAAAACTAAAGCGGGAATGGTTGAATTCATAATAAATTAAATTTTTAAAGTTTGGTGAACGAAAGTCGGTTATAAACCGACTTTCTTACTTTATAAAAAGTCCTTAATTTATGGCTTGTAGCTAATGGCTAAAAAAACTAACTTTGCCTTCTATGAATAAAACCGATATACAAACAGCCCATAATCTTTTAGCTCAAAAGCAAAAGATTGTGGTAATACCTCACAGAAATCCCGACGGAGATGCTATGGGCTCTACCCTAGGGTTAAGTATCTTTTTAAAAGCATTAGGTCATGAAGTTCAGGTGATTTCACCCAACGAATTTCCTGACTTTTTAGCATGGATGCCAGAATCTCAAAAGGTTGTAATCTTTGAAAAGACAACCCAAAAAGCCAAAGAAATTTTAGCCGAAGCTTCACTTGTTTTTACTTTGGATTTCAATGCACTGCACAGAACCGGAGAACTGATGGAACAAACTCTAAAAGAACTTACTGTTCCGTTTTTGATGATTGATCATCACGAAAAACCAGATGATTATGCTTCGTATATTTTTTCGGATATAAATTATGGTTCTACTTGCGAAATGGTTTATCATTTTATTTCGGAATTAGGCAAAGAAGACCTTATAAATCAACAAATTGCATCGTGTCTTTATACGGGAATTGTTACAGATTCCGGATCTTTCAAATATCCCAATACAACAAGCACTACTCACAGAGTGGTTGCTTCATTACTTGAAAAAGGAGCCAAAAACGCTGAAATTCACAACTTGCTTTTTGACAATAATTCATACAACAGATTGAAGTTATTGGGTAGAGCTTTAGAGAATATGGTGGTTTTACCTGAGTTGCAAACGGCCTATATCCTGCTTTCTCAAAAAGATTTAGATGAATTTCATTTTCAGAAAGGCGACACAGAAGGCATTGTGAATTATCCGCTTACAATAAAAGGTATTGTTTTTTCGGTTATCTTTATCGAAAATTATCAAGAGAAAATTATCAAAATGTCATTCCGTTCTCAAGGAAATTTTGATGTAAATTTGTTTGCACGAAATCATTTCAGCGGTGGCGGCCACAAAAATGCTGCAGGCGGAAAGTCAGTTTTGAGTTTGACAGAAAGCGAAAAACGTTTTCTGGAAGTCTTGAAAGAAGACAATCCTACAAAATTGTAAAAACTTATGAAAAAGCTATTTATTTATTCTTTCCTTATCGGAATAGCACTAATGAGCTGTGCAGACAGACAAGAAGCCCGTCAGCCCGTTTCGAGAAGTTCCGGGTCGTTTCTGAAAAAATCAATCGAAATAAGCAAAGAATTGATTGCGAATGAAGAGGCGATTTTTGATTCGATTATGAAAGAAAATCCCGAAACCCAATATTTGACTTCTCAAAAAGGATATTGGTACACTTATTTAGAGAAATCTGAAACCGAAGAATATCTTCCTCAAGCAGGAGATTTAGTATATTTTGACTCCGAAATTACCAGTGTTGAAGGAGACACCATTTATGCGACCGGAGAATTGAAAACCCGAGAATATATGATTGACAAAGAAGAAATCATCATCGGGCTCAGAGACGGAATAAAACGAATGAAAAAAGGAGAAAAAGTCCAGTTTTTATTCCCTTCACACGTGGCTTATGGCTATTTGGGAGACAAGAATAGAATCGGGAGAAATGTTCCGATAATTTATAACGTCACGTTGTTAGATATTAAAAAGAATGAAAAATCAACTAATACGAACTAAATTAAAATAATGAGAAAAATGACAAATCTATTATTTGGTGCTATTGCACTTTTATTTTCATGTACCTCTGTTCCTAAAGAAGACGGACTATATGCCGAAATCAAAACTACTAAAGGTACGATTACTGTAGAATTGGATTACAAGAAAACTCCAATTACAGTGGCAAACTTCGTTACTTTAGCAGAAGGAACAAACCCTATGGTAAAAGAAAAATTTAAAGGAAAACGTTATTATGACGGATTGAAATTTCACCGAGTTATAGCAGATTTTATGATTCAAGGAGGATGCCCTGACGGAACCGGAGCAGGTGATCCAGGATATAAATTCAAAGATGAAATTACTGATTTAAAACACCACAGACCAGGAACACTTTCTATGGCCAACTCAGGTCCTGCAACCAACGGAAGTCAGTTTTTTATTACTCATAAAGATACTCCATGGCTTGACGGAAAACATACTGTTTTCGGTTATGTAGTTAGCGGTCAAGATGTGGTTGATGCTATTGCTCAAGGCGATATTATCGATAAAGTAACCATCATCAGAAATGGTAAAGAAGCTAAGAATTTTGATGCTGTAAAAGTTTTTGGTGACTATTTCGAAAACGAAATGGCAGCACAAAAAAAACAAGCTGAGCTTTCTGCTAAAATAAAATCTGAAAAAGCAGCTGAACTTACTGAGCTAAGAAAAAAAGCAATTAAAACCGAATCTGGTTTAGAGTATGTGATTATCGAAAAGGGAACAAAAATAAAGCCTACAGAAGATGTTTTCGTATCTTATTCAGGTTATTTTGAAGACGGAGGTTTATTCGATTCTAACAACACTGAAGTTGCTAAAACTTACGGAATTTATAATGCTCAAAGAGATGCTGGTGGAGGTTATAAACCTTTTCCTTATAAATTAAGCAATAGAAATGGGCTTATCAAAGGATTTTTAGAAGGTATTGAATTATTAAACTTCGGAGAAAAGGCTGTGATATTTATTCCTTCTGATTTAGCTTACGGAGAAAGAGGTTCAGGACCTATCCCTCCTAACACTAACCTTGTTTTTGAAATCCAGATTTTCGAGAAACAATAATAAATTAAAAACATAAAAAAACGTCCCAAAACTTCAAAAGTTTTGGGGCGTTTTCATTTTATATATATTTTAATCTTGTAGTGCAAAAACTCTTCTGAGCAAATCTGATGTTCTAGCAGCCACATTGTTTCTGATTTCTTTTTCTTCGACAGAAACCATCGTGAAAACTCCGTCCATAGCTTTTGTAGTAACATAATCTGTTAGGTCTGGATTTACTTTATTTACAAGCGGAATAGAGTTGTATTTTGTGATGATTTGGCTCCAAACTTGGTCTGCTCCAACTTTGCTAAGCGAACTATTCACAACCGGACTAAATTTCGTATATAAAGCCTTTGAAGTTGTGTTTTGCAGATAAGTCGTAGCGGCATTATCTGCACCCATTAAGATGTTTCGAGCATCCGTAAAGGTCATTTGTTTGATTGCATCCACAAAAATAGGTGTTGCTTCTTTCACCGCCTCTTCAGCCGCTCTGTTTAGCACTTTTAAACCTTCGTCAGCCAAAGATGACAAACCAATATCTCTAAGGGTTTTATCTACTTTCTGGAGTTCTTGAGGGAGTAAGATTTTCACCATTTCGTTTTTAAAGAAACCGTCCGGTGAAGTAAGTTTGGTCACTTGTTTCGAAATTCCGTTGTTGAGGGCTTCTTTTAAAGCATTGCTGATATCAACCGTCCCGATTGTGTTTTGTGGTAATTGTTCCGCTATTTGCTGTAATTCAGCACAGCTAATTAGAGGAAGTAAAAATATAAAAGTCAAAAATTTTCTCATCAAAATAATTTTTAGAGTTTAGGTAAAAATACGAAATAAAAAAGAAAAGGGTTTTACGATTCTGGAGCTAGCTCAATTTCTAGTCCTTCAAGATCGTCAGAAATAAAAATTTGACATCCCAAACGAGAGTTTTCTTTTACGTTGAAAGCTTCCCAAAGCATGGCTTCTTCATCTGCACTTTTTTCAGGTAATGCTACCTCATTAAGCACATAACATTGACACGAAGCACACATTGCCATTCCTCCACAAATCCCGATTGTGCCTTCTTCTGCCAATTCATAAGCACGAACAAGTTCCATCAGATTCATGTTCATATCAGTTGGAGCTTCCACCGTATGGCGAACTCCGTTGCGGTCTGTGATATGTATAGTTACGTCTGCCATTTTTCTAATTTTGAATTTTGAGTTATAAATTTTAAATGACTAAACACTCAAAACTTACAACTCAAAACTATTTATTCTATCGATTTTACTACTGCTTTTTCAGCTTCTTTACGGGTTCCATCAAAACCATCTACACCTGATACGGTGGTGTATTTCAATACATATTTTTTACCCGGATTAAGTCTGTTGTAAACACTTTGACACATTAGTGTTGCTTCGTGAAAACCACACAAAATCAGTTTTAATTTACCTGGATAAGTGTTGACATCTCCGATGGCATAAATACCTTCGATATTGGTTTGATAATCGAGTGCATTGTTTACGACAATCGCATTTTTCTCGATTTCTAAGCCCCAATTAGCAATCGGGCCTAGTTTTGGAGTAAGCCCAAAAAGCGGAATAAAATAATCTGCCTCAATAGTCATTTCGGCTCCGTTTATCTCCACTACCAACGAATCTAAATGTTCAGCTCCGTTGAGTTTTATAACCTCAGCAGGAGTAATCAGATTTATTTTTCCGAGCTTTTTAAGTTCTTGAACTTTCTCAACCGAATCCAAAGCTCCACGGAATTCATTTCTTCTATGAACTAACGTAACTTCTTTAGCCACATCCGATAAGAAAATACTCCAATCCAAAGCAGAATCGCCTCCTCCGGCAATTACAATTTTTTTATCTCGGAAAAGTTCAGGATTTTTCACGAAATATTCTACTCCTTTGTCTTCGTAAAAGTCTAAATCTTCAATAATTGGTTTTCTTGGTTCGAAACTTCCTAAACCTCCAGCAATAGCAACTGCTTTTGCATGGTGTTGTGTGCCTTTATCTGTGGTTACGATAAAAGTTCCGTCTTCGAGTTTTTCGATTGTTTCTGCTCTTTCGTTAAGCGTAAAACCGGGTTGAAATTGTTTGATTTGTTCCATCAAGTTATCAACCAATTCTTGTGCTCCCACACTCGGATAACCGGGAATATCAAAAATCGGTTTTTTCGGATACAATTCAGAAAGCTGACCTCCGGGTTGCGGAAGCGCATCAATAATATGACATTTTAGTTTTAGAAGTCCGGCTTCAAACACGGCAAATAACCCTGTGGGTCCTGCCCCTATAATCAATATATCTGTTGAAATCATTTATTTTTAGAGTTTTAACTCCGACAGAGTTTAAAACTCTGTCGGAGTTATTTTCGGGTGCAAATTTCCGATAAGCTGACCAGTTATTTTATGATTAAAATCAGATTAAAGGGAATTTTCTAAAGTTAAACTAAGCAATATTTATAACCTGCTCGATTTGAGGAGCATATTTTTTAATTGTAGTCTCGACTCCTGCTTTCATCGTTGAAAAACTAAGATTGCAATCTCCACAAGCGCCTTCTAAACGTACGTTTACAATCTTGTCATTTTCGATAGAAATTAGCGTGATGTCTCCACCATCCGAATTCAAAAACGGACGGATTTCTTCCAAAGCTCTTTCTACGTTAAATTTGATGTCTTCTGAGTTCATTTTTTAAAGTTTAAAGTTTGTAAAAACTATATTCGTAGTATTGTTATTTACTACTTTTTAACAGCAGAACAACCTGCCATAGTGGTTATTTTAATTGCTTCAGACGGTGGTAAACTCTCGTTTCTTAAAACCACCTGTTCTGCCACATTTCGAGCTAATTCTTCAAAAGCATCTGCAATTGGAGAAGCTTCTTGCAAAGCAGCCGGATGTCCGTAATCTCCTGCTTCACGGATACTTTGAACAATCGGAATTTCACCCAAGAATGGCACATCTAAATCTTCAGCTAAGTTTCTTGCGCCTTCTTTTCCGAAAATATAATATTTGTTATTAGGAAGCTCTTCCGGAGTGAAATAAGCCATATTTTCTACGATTCCCAAAACCGGAACATTGATACTGTCTTGACGGAACATTGCTACTCCTTTTTTGGCATCAGCCAAAGCTACATTCTGAGGCGTACTCACCACTACAGCTCCTGTGATAGGAAGGTTTTGCATGATAGAAAGGTGAATATCTCCTGTTCCCGGAGGAAGGTCAATAAGCATAAAATCCAGTTCCCCCCAATCAGCATCAAAAATCATTTGACTTAGTGCTTTTCCAGCCATTGGCCCTCTCCAAATCACAGCTTGATTTGGTTGCGTGAAAAATCCGATAGAAAGCAATTTTACTCCGTAGCTTTCAATTGGAAGCATTTTTGATTTTCCGTCAACGGTTGTAGATAGTGGTCTTGCTCTTTCTACGTCAAACATAATTGGCATAGACGGACCATAAACATCAGCATCCAAAACACCAACTTTGAATCCCATTTTAGACAAAGCAACCGCTAAATTGGCTGTCATTGTTGACTTCCCTACTCCACCTTTTCCTGAAGAAACAGCAATTATATTTGAAATTCCCGGAATAGCTTTTCCTTTGATTTCAGGTTTTTCCGGAGCTTCAACTTTGATATTTACTTTTACTTTTGCTTTTTCGTAAACCAGATCCTGAATGGCTTTCATTACGTCAACCTCTGCTCTTTTCTTGATGTGTAGAGCTGGTGTTGTTAGCAACAAATCAACTACGACTTCATCTCCGAAAGTAACTACATTTTGCACAGCACCACTTTCGACCATATTTTTACCTTCTCCTGCAACCGTAATAGTTTCCAGTGCTTTGAGAATTTCTTTTCTATCTAATTTCATTGTGTTTTTGATATTTTGTATGCAGAATAAAATAATCCGACAAAGGTACTAAATTTAAAGGAAAAGGAGAAACATAAATGACTCTACAAAATACTTTTAAGATAGAAGTTGTATTTTAAAATCACATTGTTACGTTTTATCTCCATTTTGATTTTTTTCCCTTCTTCAGATTGGAGTAAGTTTTTGATTTTTTGCAACGAAAATGAGTGAGCCTTTTTACCGTTTATAGAGATGATTTCATCGTCTTTTTGCAATCCTGCTATAGCAGCAGGAGAATCAGGTCTGAGGCTGTAAATTTTATAAATAGGTTTGAGTTCGAGTTTATAATTAAACCCTTCCAAAATATCTTCCAATAAGTTCTTTTCTCTATTGTTATCAATAGTAACATCTCTGGTTTTAACCCACTGTACACCTGCATGTTTCACTTCTATCCCACTCATATTAAAGCGAAAAGGTTCATCATACTGAGAATTAGGCTTGAGGTAAATCGATTCTCTCTGATAATCTAAAACAACCGTAAATCTTCTTAATAATTCCGAGCCAATAGAGCCTGCCCTATCCTGAGCCATTCTTACGTTTTGAATTGATAACGTATCAGGAAAAGCAACATAAGGTTGCTTAAAAGTATATTTATGAAAGGAAACTCTATTTAATTTAGCTCTTTTTCCGTGGACTTCTCCGTTAAAACCTCTGCCTAAAAAATCTTCAAAATGCTTTTCAGGAATGGTTGCTTCAGGAATTTTATTCTGAAAAAGCCATACGGCATCTCCGTTTCCGGTATCTATCAACAACTTTAATGTATCTTTTGAATAGTTATTCAGCACTATCGCAGCTTTAAGATAAGGTTTGTTGTTTTCGATAGAAATAGCCAGCTTCTCAAACTTTTTGTCTATTTTTTTCTGGATGTGATTCAAGTTATCATACACATGAATTTTGTTATGAACGTAGTCGATTTCGATAACATGTTTTTTAAAAAATTCATACCCTAAAATACCATTTACAGGAACCCCTAGTCCTGACGAGATATTAAATTCTTGATCTAAAATGATATAAATATCGTGATTAAAATCAACAAAATGGTCTGTAATAGCAACTTTGTTCTTAGTGGTTTTCAAGCCTTCTACACTTTCCATATTACTCCCCAAACCTCTAAAAGTTGCTTTTTCGGCCTCCGAAAATTTTACTTCGCCCACTTCTTCTAAACTAAACAGAATAGTTTTATCAACTCCGGAATCCAACAAAAAAACCATTGGGACGTCGTTGATATTTACTTCAAGAAATATCAAATTGTTGATAGATGTGAAAGGAATAGTGATTTTATCTTTGTTTGATAAAATAGAAAATCCGTTTTCTTGAGCGTTTACACCCAAAACTACGAGACAACCAAAAAAGATTATCAGATTATAAAAAAAATTGTTTTTCAAGCAGTAAATAGATTGGCATGATGAAATCAAAGTTACAAAATAAAACTTATTCTCCATCATATCAGTTAAAATAATAATGTCATTTTGTCATCATTTATTCATTTGGTACTTGTTTTGAAAAAAGAAAATTCAAAATCTAAAATTCATCATTTAAAATAGAAAGATATGACAACAGGAAAAATTAATGTATCGGTTGAAAACATTTTCCCTTTAATTAAAAAATTCCTTTACAGCGACCACGAAATTTTCCTTCGTGAATTAGTATCCAATGCTACGGATGCTACGCTAAAATTAAAACACTTAACCAGTATCGGAGAAGCTAAAGTAGAATACGGCAACCCGATAATTGAAGTAAAAATCGACAAAGAAGGCAAAAAACTTCACATCATTGACCAAGGTCTTGGAATGACTGCTGAAGAGGTGGAAAAATACATTAATCAAGTGGCGTTTTCAGGAGCGGAAGAGTTTTTGAACAAATACAAAGATTCGGCTAAAGACACCGGAATCATTGGTCATTTTGGTCTTGGTTTCTATTCTGCTTTTATGGTGGCAGACAAAGTAGAAATCATCACAAAATCGTTTAAAGACGAACCGGCTGCTCACTGGACTTGTGACGGTTCGCCTGAATTCACCTTAGAATCTCATCCTAAAACCGAGAGAGGAACAGAAATTATTTTACATATTTCTGAAGACTCCACCGAGTTTTTAGAGGAATTCAAAATCAGAGAATTACTTACCAAGTATAACAAATTTATGCCTATTCCGATTAAATTCGGAACTAAAAAAGAGGCACTTCCTACTCCGGAAAATGCTCCTGAAGATTACAAACCGGAATATATTGACGTTGACAACATCATCAACAACCCCAATCCGGCTTGGACCAAACAACCAAGTGATTTGACCGATGAAGATTATAAAAACTTCTATCGTGAGCTCTATCCGATGCAGTTTGAAGAACCGCTTTTCAACATTCACTTGAACGTAGATTATCCGTTTAACCTAACCGGAATCTTGTATTTCCCGAAACTTTCTCCGGAGCTTCAAATTCAAAAAGATAAAATTCAGTTATACCAAAATCAGGTTTTTGTAACCGATAACGTAGAAGGAATCGTTCCTGAGTTTTTAACGATGCTCAAAGGAGTTATCGATTCTCCGGATATTCCACTGAACGTATCTCGTTCGTACTTGCAAGCAGACGGAAACGTAAAGAAAATCTCGAATTACATCACTCGTAAAGTGGCTGATAAATTAAAATCGCTCTTTAACGAAAACAGAGGTGATTTCGAACAAAAATGGAACGACATCAAAATCGTTATCGAATACGGAATGCTTTCTGAGCCTAAATTCTATGAAAAAGCTCCTGAGTTTGCTCTGTATCCAACAGTTGATGACAAATTCTATACGTTTGCCGAACTAAAAGAAGCAATTTCAGCTACTCAAACGGATAAAGACGGTAAATTAGTAATCTTGTATGCTTCGAACAAAGACACGCAACACAGCTATATCGCAGCTGCGAAAGAAAAAGGTTATGAAGTGTTATTGTTGGATTCTCCTATCATTTCTCACCTGATTCAGAAATTGGAAGCTGATAACGAAAAAGTATCGTTCGCCAGAGTAGATGCAGACCATATCGACAACCTTATTAAAAAAGACGAAGAGAAAATCTCTAAACTTTCTGACGAAGAAAAAGAAGCGTTGAAATCTACTTTAGATAATGTTGTTCCAAAAGAAAAATATACGGTTCAATTAGAAGCCTTAGACAGCAATGCGGCTCCGTTTATCATCACTCAATCTGAGTTTATGCGAAGAATGAAAGAAATGAGCCAAACCGGTGGTGGTGGTATGTTCGGAATGGGTAATATGCCAGAGATGTATAATTTGGTTGTAAACACCAATTCTGACTTAGCTTCAAAAATTTTAGCTGAAAAAGATGATGCATCAAAACAAAATTTAATCAATCAAGCGCTTGATTTGGCTAAAATCTCTCAAGGATTGCTTAAAGGTGAAGAATTGACGAATTTCGTTAAGAGAAGTTTTGAGTTGATAAAATAAACAATCTCTTATAAACTAAAAAAAGCTGTTAGAATGTATATTCTAACAGCTTTTTCTTTTTATTCAAAACCCGGAAAATTGATATAAATAAAAAAAACCGTAAACGAGTTGTTTACGGTTTTGTTGTGGTACCTCCAGGAATCGAACCAGGGACACATGGATTTTCAGTCCATTGCTCTACCAACTGAGCTAAGGTACCTTTGGTAATGCGAGTGCAAATGTATAATCATTTTTTCTTTTATCAAAATAAAATTTTAAAAAAATCTATTAGTATCTTTGTTGTTTCTAAACAGAAATTATGCTTTTAGCAATAGATATTGGTAACTCAAAAATTAAAGGAGCTGTCTTTAAGGACAATACAATTTTAGACCACTTTGTTTTTGACTACACAGATTGGCAAAAAAAAATTGAAAAAATTTTTAGCCACTACCCTGAATTGACCCATTTGGTGGTTGCTTCTGTCGGAAAATTATCAAAATCTGACTTTTTATGGCTCGACAAAAAGGTAAAAATCTCCTTTGTTTCGTCTGAAATGAACTTTCCTTTTACCAATTCTTATAAAACACCACATACTTTAGGTATCGATCGAATGGTATTAGCATGTGGAGCTGTATTACAATTTCCACAAAAAAACCGTCTTGTTATTGATGCAGGAACAGCGATAACCTATGATTTTATTGATGAGCTAGACAATTATCTAGGCGGAGCTATCTCTCCGGGAATACAACTCAGATATAAATCCTTGAATGACCATACGGCTAAACTACCTTTATTACATACGCCTGATGAAGATTTTTTCATCGGTCAAACCACCTTAGAATCGATACATTCAGGGGTTGTGAATGGTGTTATACATGAAATCGAAGGCTTTATAGACCGATACAGAGCGACTTACGAAAACTTTATCATAATTTTAACGGGTGGCGATACGGTTTTTTTGGCTAAACGACTAAAAAGCACCATATTTGCCAATCAAAATTTCCTTTTGGAAAGCTTAAACGATTTATATCAATTTCAGAACAATGATTAGAACGATTTTTACCGGTATTACACTGCTTGTTTCTACCTTTATTTTTGCTCAACAAAGCACTTCATCTCCTTATTCCTACTTCGGAATTGGTGAAACAACATTTAGAGGAACACCCGAGCAACAAGCTATGGGAGGTTTAGGCATCTTACCGGATAGTATCCATATCAACCTACTCAATCCTGCTTCATATAGCTCATTGAAATTATCTGTAATTTCTTTGGGAGGAGGAACCAACTTCAATAAACTTTCTACCAACGAAACCAGCGAAAATGCTAAAAGAACTTCGTTAGATTATTTAACTTTCGGGATTCCGATGGGAAAATTTGGAGTAGCTTTCGGTTTAAATGCACAAACGGCTGTAGGATACAGAATTCAGTCTGTAGCAGAAGATCAATCAAATCTGGAGCAATATTTAGGTGAAGGAGGAACAAATCGTGTATTTGCCGGAGTAGCTTATCAAGTAAACCCAAGATTAAGTATCGGAGCAGATTTAAACTATAATTTCGGACAAATCGAAACGACAAGCAAATATTTTCAGAATGGTGTTCATTACGGAACTCGTATCATGCAAGAGATGACTCTGAATGGTTTCAATGCCAACTTGGGAGCTATGTATAAAAGCAAGTTCCAAGAAAAGTATGACCTTTATCTCAGCACTACTTTTAATCCTTCATTTAGCTTAGACTATAAAACATCTGGAACCATAGCTTCGATTTATCAAAGCAACAGCGGAGCCGATGTGGTTGATAGTTCTCAAGCTTTAGCAGAAAAACAAGGTAGCATTTCACTACCTAGTAAAGTATCAGTAGGTGGAGGTATCGGACTTTCAAGAAAATGGTTTGTAGGTACAGAAGCCGTATTTTTAGGTAAAAATGACTATACTGACGAAAGCGGTATGCGAGTATCTCTAGGAGGTTATTACATCCCGAAACACAACTCTTTCACAAGCTATTTCAGCAGAGTTACTTATAGAGCCGGACTTCGATATGAAAAAACCGGAATTGTCGTAGAAAACGAAAGTATTAACGATATGGGGATCAACTTCGGACTTGCTTTACCTGTTGGAAACGGACTTTCAGATATTGCTCTAGGATTAGAATACGGAATTAGAGGTACGAAAAACTCAGGATTAGTTCAAGAAAACTATTTCAATATCAATATCGGAATCTCTTTTGGAGATAAATGGTTCAGAAAAGTGCTTTTTGATTAACAGGTAGCCTGTTTCAACGCCAAAGGTAGTTTTCAACTAAAATAATTACCTTTGGAAAACGTTATACTTAAAAACAGTCAATAATGAAAACAATAAAACTAAAACCATATAGCTTATGGTTGACTTCAGCCTTATTATTTTGCTCTACTTCCGGAGTATTTGCACAAAAAAAGACCTGCGCAGAGTATTATGCAGATTTTGATTTGTATTATAAAGCTGAGTTTACTATAATTTCAATTATTGAAACCAAGGATTCTGAAAAAGCTTATACTGAGCTTTCAAAACTGATGGAACATTGTGCCGGTTTCAACGAAAACATGTATGAACAAGGTGAAGCAATGTTTCAAAAAATCATGCAACCTTTAAGTATTGGTGAAGACCGAAACATCTGGATTGAGCGTTTGAACCAACTTTATGATTCTCAAAGCACACATTTCCCTAGGCTGAAAAACAAAAATGAGCTAAAGAAAATCCTTCTTAAATACAACAACAGAATGATTTCCGACAAAGAGGCAATTAGTGCCTTCGATGCGGTTTTTAAGACTGATAAAAGCATCATGAATACGGATGCTTATAGCGTTTACAGCACTTTGTTGATTACTGATAATCTTGTCGACAAAAACAAATCTGTTGATTTCCTAAAAAAAATAGATGCTTTGGATGCAGCTGCAACAGCTAGAAAAGAAAAGGCAGAACAAGAACTTTCGATTCTAGAGAACAGCAGTAATTTAAGCAGAGAAGAACAACGTCAAACTAAAGTGTTGAAAAATGAAATTGCAACTTTCGGGTTGGTTTCTAGAAATCTTACTACTCACATCAAAACCGGATTTGCGTCTTGTGAAGATTGGATTGCTTTTTACAAATCAGATTTCGAAGCTAACAAAGCAAACACCGAGTGGCTAGAGCAAGCTCTTAACCGCCTAAACCAACAACGTTGTATGAACAGCGCAATGTTTGAAGAGCTCGCTACGCTTTTATACAATGCTAAAAAAACTACGAAATCTGCCAACTATATGGGCTTAGTAGCACAAAGAAAAAAAGACAACAAAAATGCTGTAGCTTATTTTAACGAAGCTGCAGAACTTGAAGCAGACCCTATAGCTAAAGCTAAATTATATTATCAAATTGCGCTTTTATATCAAACTACAGATAAGGCTCAAGCAGGTATTTTCGCTAGAAAAGCTATCGAAAGTAATCCGGAAAATATCAACAGTTATTTCTTGCTTTCTCAGCTTTATGTAGCTTCAAAAGACTGTGCTAAAAATGAATTTGAGCAAAAAGCTCTTTATTTATTGGCTGCACAAACGGCTAAAAAAGTGGCAAACATAGACCCTAAATATCAAAGCGCTGCTGAAAGAGCAAGCAACGACTATCTAAAAAATGCTCCTACAAAAGACGAAATCAAAAAAGAAAAAATGAGCGGAAAAACCATTGATTTCGGATGTTGGATAAACCAAAGCGTTATTGTTCCGTAAAGAAAAATGAAACTTAGAAACCTCCATAAAATTATTTTTTGGGGCTGTTTTACAGGAACGTTATTTTCCTGTGAAAGAGATTTTAAAGATGTACAGAACATGAGCAGAACTAGTTTTGTACCCACTAGTGAAGTGGAAAATTTCAAGCTGAAATACACAGATTCTACCCATATCAAATCGATTCTTATCAGCGAGTTGATGTTTGATTTCGGGAATCTTGATTTTCCTTTTACCGAATTCCCGAAAGGCATTGACCTTACTGTTTTTGATGAAGAAAAAAAGGAAAGTTACATCACTTCAAATTACGCCATAACCTATTCTAAAACCGATATAATCGATTTACAGGACAATGTAAAAATAACCTTCCCCAACGGGGCAACTCTCGAGACCTCACAACTCTATTACGACCGCAAAAGAGAGTGGTTTTTTACGGAAAGAGATGGTAAATTCACTAACGAAAACGGAGTATATTACTTCAAAGGATTTGATTCTAACAGTGATTTGACTTTGGCAGAAGCCCGTAGCTTTAGCGGTGAAGGTAATTTCTCTGAACTTAAAAACTAAAATAATGACAGAAAAAAACATCAGAATAAGCGAAGAAGACATTAAAGAGCTTGTAAAACCAATGGGTTATTGCTATGCTTCAGACAAAATCACAGTTGAGGGTTACCTCGTGGGGTATATGTACAGAGAAACCCCTATTGAAAAAGAAGATAGCGGATGGCGATTTTTCTCAGGAACCGAAGATGAAGAGTTTTTGGATGACGAAAACAACATCGAAATCTATGAGGTAAACACCATTGCTAACCTTGACAAAGCGATAATTCCGTATTTGGATGCTCCTTATGAAACTGATTTTGAACGAATCGAAAAATCTGACAAATTTGAAATCGTAACAGAATAAAAAACAGGTTCAGAAAAAACCTGATTAGCATACAACAACAATGACAACACAACAGCTTACGCAACAAATTCAACAAAAAAAATCATTTCTTTGTATTGGACTCGATGTAGATTTGAATAAAATCCCATCATTTTTGCTCCAAGAAGAAGACCCGATTTTTGCTTTCAACAAAGCCATCATTGATGCTACACATGATTTGGCTGTAGCCTATAAACCCAACACAGCTTTCTATGAAGCTTATGGCGTAAAAGGCTGGATTTCGCTTCAAAAAACCATCAATTATCTCAACGAAAAACACCCTGAAATTTTCACTATTGCTGATGCAAAACGAGGCGATATTGGCAACACCTCTCGAATGTATGCTCAAGCCTTTTTCGAAGATTTAGGTTTTGATTCCGTTACGGTCGCTCCTTATATGGGGCAGGATTCGGTAGAACCCTTTTTAGAGTTTGAGAACAAGCATACTATTTTGCTAGCCCTTACGTCTAACATGGGTTCAAAAGACTTTCAAACGCTTTCTTTTAATGAAAAATCGTTGTTTGAAAACGTTCTGGAAACTTCAAAAAAATGGAAAAACTCCGAGAATCTGATGTATGTGGTTGGAGCAACCAAAGCAGATTATTTTCAGCACATCCGTAAAATAGTTCCTGATAACTTCTTACTAGTTCCTGGTGTCGGGGCTCAAGGAGGAAGTCTTGAAGAGGTTTGCAAGTATGGATTAAATGCAAACGTAGGGCTTTTAATCAATTCTTCCAGAGAAATTATATATGCCTCTAGCAATGAAGATTTCGCTCAAAAATCAAGAGAAAAAGCGCTGGCTATTCAACAAGTGATGAGCAGTAAATTATAAGCAATAAAAACCCTGAAACTTATTTCAGGGTTTTTATTTTTAATTAGTTTCCGAAATCAATCTTCTTTACTGCCTTAGCCTTCTGATTTGTGATGGCTATCTGAAGCACTTCGCTCATATCTTTCACATAGTGAAAGGTTAGTCCTTCAACATATTCCGGATTAATTTCTTCGATATCTCGTCTATTTTCGTGACATAAGATTACTTCTTTAATTTTAGCTCTTTTGGCAGCCAAAATCTTTTCTTTTATACCACCTACAGGAAGCACTTTTCCACGAAGAGTAATTTCTCCTGTCATCGCTAGATTTTTCTTCACTCTCTTTTGTGTAAGTGTCGAAACCAAAGAAGTCAACATCGCAATTCCGGCACTTGGACCATCTTTTGGAGTCGCTCCTTCCGGAACGTGAATGTGGATATTATATCCTGAAAGCAACTCATCACTAATACCTAAAGCCTCTGAATTTGCTTTAATGTATTCCAAAGCTAAGGTGGCAGATTCTTTCATCACATTACCTAAATTTCCGGTTAACGAAAGCGTTCCTTTTCCTTTAGAAAGAATAGATTCGATGAACAAAATATCACCTCCAACACTTGTCCAAGCCAGACCTGTAACTACTCCGGCTACTTCGTTAGTTTCATATTTATCTCTTTCAAGCTTCGGAGCACCCAAGATTTCAACAATCTTTTCGTCTGTTATTTTAACGTCATAAGGCTCTTCCATAGCTATAGATTTGGCTATGTTTCGGATGACTTTGGCGATTTGTTTTTCTAAACCTCTCACACCCGACTCACGAGTATAACCTTCTACGATTTTTTCGAGTTGTTTTTTCCCGATAACAATGTCTTTTTCAGTAAGTCCGTGTTCTTTGAGCTGTTTCGGAAGCAAATGTTGTTTGGCTATTTCGATTTTTTCTTCAATCGTATAACCTGTCATATTGATGATTTCCATTCTGTCTCGAAGAGCAGGCTGAATGTTTGACATGTTGTTGGATGTTGCAATAAACATCACTTTTGACAAGTCATAACCCATTTCTAGGAAATTGTCATAAAACTCTGAATTTTGTTCCGGGTCAAGCACTTCGAGCATAGCAGAAGATGGATCTCCTGTGTAGCTGCTTGATAATTTATCTATTTCGTCTAACACGAAAACAGGGTTTGATGTTCCTGCTTTTCGGATGCTTTGAATGATTCTTCCGGGCATCGCTCCGATATAGGTTTTTCTGTGACCTCTAATCTCAGCTTCGTCTCTCATACCACCCAAAGAAATTCTCACATATTCACGTCCTAAAGCCTCTGCAATTGATTTCCCGATAGAGGTCTTCCCTACTCCCGGAGGCCCATACAAACACAAAATAGGAGATTTCATATCATTTCGAAGCTTTAATACAGCCAAGTGTTCGATGATTCTTTTCTTAACGTCATCTAACCCGAAATGATGTTTGTCTAATATTTTTTGAGCTCTTTTTAGGTCGAATTTATCTTTAGAGAACGTATCCCACGGAAGTTCTAAATACAACTCCAAATAGTTTCTAAGAATACCAAAATCAGGCGATTGCGGATTCGTACGTTGAAGTTTGCTTAATTCTTTATCAAAATGAGCTTTTACTTTGTCGTTCCACTTCTTTTTTAGAGATTTTTGTCTCATCTCTTCGATTTCCTGATCATAAGACACACCACCCAATTCTTCTTGAATGGTTTTCATTTGTTGATGTAGGAAATATTCTCTTTGCTGTTGATCTAAATCGTGACGAACTTTTGATTGAATATCGTTTTTAATCTCCAGACGTTGCAGCTCTAAATTCATATAGCGAAGCGTCTCCAAAGCTCTCTTTTTCAGATTATTTATCTCTAGTAAAGCTTGCTTTTCTTTTACGTTGAGATTCATATTCGATGAAACGAAGTTTACCAAAAACGAATCGCTTTCGATGTTTTTTATCGCAAAAGTAGCTTCTGTCGGGATATTCGGACTTTCTTCAATAATATCAATAGCCAATTCTTTAATTGACTCCGTAATCGCTTTGAATTCTTTATCTGTTTTTGCAGGACGAACGTCTGAAAACTCTTTAATAACCGCTCTGATATAAGGTTCTTCTGTGGTTACTTCTTCGATTTCGAAACGTTTTTGACCTTGAATGATTACCGTGATATTTCCGTCAGGCATTTTTAGAACCTTCAAGATACGAGCAACCGTACCCACTTGGTGGAGATCGTTAGCCGTTGGATTTTCGACAGTTTCTTCCTTTTGAGCTACTACTCCAATAATTTTAGTCGAAGCATTCGCTTCATCAATCAATTTGATAGATTTATCTCTACCAGCCGTAATCGGAATTACCACTCCCGGGAACAAAACCATGTTTCGTAAAGGCAAGATTGGTAAATCATTAGGTAGTATTTCGTTATTCATTTCCTCCTCATCTTCAGGAGTCATAAGTGGAATAAGTTCTGATTGTGGTTCGAAATCTTGAAGTGACAAACTGTCAAGAGTTAATATTTTTTGTTTAGCCATAGCTTTCTTTTAAGTCATTTTGTCATTACTCACACCCTACAACAGCATTTATCACTCTAAACAACTATTATAACGTATTGTAAATCAATATATTTTACTACGAAATATCTTTTATTTCAATAAGAAAAGTCAATCTTTATGCCACTTTCCGAAGAAATAACTAGATAAAATAAATCTTTGACAAAATACAAATAAAAAGCTCCGAAGCAATAAGCTTCGGAGCTTCTCCTAAAAAAGTGAAAAAAGCTTTACTTGTTTGGAGGAAGCAATACGTTATCTATCACGTGTATGATTCCGTTTGAAGTTGATATAGTAGCCACGATTTCGGCTACATCATTAACCATTATTTTGTCTCCTTGTCTGGAGATTTTCACTTTTTGAGCATTTACCTGCTCAAATTCCTGCCCATCTTGTAACAACATTTTGCTCAACGAACCTACATAGGTGTGATAGCTCAAAATATCTGTAAGAGCATCTTTGTTTTCTGGTTTTAAAAGGTCGTCAACTGTTCCTTTAGGCAATTTTGCAAAGGCTTCGTCTGTCGGAGCAAAAACCGTAAAAGGTCCTGCATTGCTCAGAGCATCTACCAATCCTGCTGCTTTAACAGCCGTTACCAAAGTAGTGTGTTGATCGCTTCCTGCTGCTGTCTGAACAATATTCGGGTTAGAGACATCATCTTTTACTCCTGATTGTCCTACAGATTGAGCGGGAGATTTTTGGGGTTCAGTTGATTGATTGTTCTCTGTTTTAGAATTACATGAGGCTAAAAACACTATAGCTACACATGCTAAAAAAATCTTTTTCATTTTTTTTGAGGTTTGGATGAGTTAATACTATATTGAGGTTATTTATACTCTCGGAAAAAAATATTCTCATTTGCATGCAAAGTTAAGCTGACCTATATACTTGAAATTATGACTTTTATCATAGTATATTAAAATTTTTAAATACTTTTCGCATACGAAAAAAGAAAGATGAAACATAACCTACTACTTAATATTTCATAAAACTAAAAACCTCCAAAGTGATACTTTGGAGGTTTTTAGTTGATAGAAAATCAATACTCTTTATGATTCGCAGCTACTACAACTCACTAAGTTAGTAACCAACTCTTTTGACACACTTTGGCTTCTTTGATAATAAAGAGTTTTAACACCAAGTTTCCAAGCTTCTATAAGTAGTTGATTTACGTCTTTGATAGGTAATTGAGCAGGAATGTTCAAGTTCAAACTTTGAGATTGGTCAACAAATTTTTGTCTGATAGCCGCTTGTTGAATGATTTCCAACTGGCTGATTTCTTTAAAAGTTTTGAAAACCGCTTTTTCGTTTTCGTCTAATTCAGTCAAATGCTGTACACTTCCGTTTTGGAGCATAATGCTTCTCCAAGTGTCTTCGTTGTCAATACCTTTTTCTTCTAAAAGTTTTTTCAGGTATTTGTTTTTACGCATAAAGTTACCTTTAGAGAGTCCGGCTTTGTAATAGTTACTGCTAAAAGGCTCAATTCCAGGAGAAGTTTGTCCTAAAATAGCAGAAGACGAAGTAGTCGGAGCAATTGCCATTAAGGTTGTGTTTCTTCTTCCGTAACCTTTTAATAATTCAGGTTCACCGTAAATTCTTGCTAATTCTTGAGTTGCTTTTTCTGATTTATCTTGTAAGTATTTAAAGATTTCGGTCGTAAGCATTTTGGCTTCCATACCTTCAAACGGAATCATTCTTTTTTGCAATAACGAATGCCAACCTAAAACTCCCAATCCTAAAGCTCTATGGCGTTTTGCGAATTTATTTGCAGAAGCTAAGTAATAATTTCCTTCGGTTTTGGCTATGAATTCCTGCAAAACAGCATCCAAGAAAAACACCGCTAATTTCACAGCTTCTGTATCTTTCCATTCGTCATAAAGCTCTAAATTCATCGAAGACAAACAACAAATAAAAGATTCGTCTGTTGAAGAAGGTAACATAATTTCTGAACACAAATTGCTGGCATTGATAGGCATATTCAAGTCTTTATAGACCTGAGGTTTGTTTCGGTTTACGTTATCGGTAAAGAAAATATACGGGAGACCTTTTTGCTGACGACTCTCTAACACTTTTGCCCATAATTTACGTTTATCAATGTCTCCATCAATCATTTCTTGCATCCAATAATCAGGCACATTGATTCCGAAAAACAGGTTTTGAATCGGGTTTCCGATGTCTTTAATATTCAAAAATTCCTCTGCATCCGGGTGGTCGATATCCAAATAAGCGGCAAAAGCACCACGACGAACACCTCCTTGAGAAATCGTATCCATAGCCGTATCAAAAAGTTTCATGAAACTCACAGCTCCGCTACTTTTTCCGTTATCAGAAACAGCACTTCCTCTTTCTCTCAGATTTCCGAAATAACCAGAGGTTCCGCCTCCGATTTTGGTTTGCATAATCACCTCTCCTAACTTGTGAGTAATATCTTCGATACTATCGGGCACGTGAACATTGAAACAAGAAATTGGCAATCCTCTTTCGGTTCCCATATTTGCCCAAATCGGAGAACTTAAACTCATCCAACCCCTTTCAATCATTTCTTGAAAAGCTTCTTTGAGTTCGGGTTTATAAAGTCGTTGAGCAGCAGCCGTCGTAATTCTGTCTATTGCTCCTTCAACCGTTTCTCCTTTAAGTAAATAGCCACGGTTAAGAATTTGCTCACTTTCTTCGTTTTTCCACCATAGTTTTTCTTTTACTACTACTTCTTCCATCGTAAATATTTTTAGGTATTATGCTTTCAATTAAAATAAGTCGTCTGCTGTGATACTTTTGTCGTGTTTAGTATATTCAACAGGTCTTTTTGCAAAAAAATCATCCAGGCTGTTTGCAAATACTTCTTCTTCAAACCAAGCCATTGGTCTGTATTGTTCGGTTGAAATATGAAATAATTTTTGGAATCCGATTTTTGTCAAACTCTCATCTACACGGAACTTCATAAAGTTCAACAAATCATTTTTGTTGATGATTTCGATTTCTCCTTCAGAGAAAATCCAATCCAGAATATCTTTTTCAACATCAATGGAATCTTTTACCGTATTACGGATAAGCTCTATCGTATCTGCATCAAAAAATTCTGCATTTTCTTCTCTGATTTTGTTGATTATATAGATTCCTGCATTGGCGTGAATTTGCTCATCTACTGATGTCCAAGCAATGATATTGCTCACATTTTTCATATAACCTTTGAATCTGGTAAACGACAAAACGATTGCAAACTGACTGAAAAGCGATACGTTTTCGATAAGAATCGTAAACAAAATCAACGAAATAACATATTTTTTGCGGTCATCAGATTTAGTGTCCTGTAGTACTTCTGATAAATATTCCACTCTTTTTTTGATAACCGGAATCGTCATCAAATTTTGGAATTCGTTGTTATAACCCAACACTTCCAATAATCTAGAATATGCTTCTGAATGACGGAATTCACATTCTGCGAACGTGCTTCCTAAACCATTAAACTCCGGTTTTGGAAAGTGATGATAGAGATTTCCCCAAAAAGATTTTACCGCTACTTCAACCTGAGCAATTGCCAATAAACTGTTTTTGATAGCCGTACGCTCTGCACTATTTAAATGTGAATGAAAATCTTGAGTATCTGCTGTGAAATCTACTTCACTATGCACCCAAAACGACTTGTTGATGGCTTCTGTAAACTGTAATACTTCCGGATATTCAAACGGTTTGTAGTTTACTCTTTTGTCAAAAATCCCCATAATTTATATTTTAATAGTTATGTAAAATCGATTATTATCCTGCCCTTTTTCACCTCAGATAAGGAGAGAAAGGGTTTGACTTTCTTCTAAAATTTAAAAAAATACGGGCAAAGAAAATATGCCCAATTTTGTGACAAGCTGTAAATGAATACGTAAGGAAAACTCCTTCCTGAAACCTTGTGTGAGCAAATTTAAATTATACCTCCATTGCTTTTCGACTTAAGCATTTAAAGATATCAACAAGAGTAGTTTATAACCACATAATAAATTGAAAACAAGTCACTTAAAACACACACAAACTTATTTACACCGTTTTAAGTTCATAATTTTGAATTGCAATTATTATCTTTTGAAATTCTAAAAAATGAAGTAAAGTGAAGCAAAATCCAGCAATAACCCTTATTGAAAAAGACTTTCAAATCTCAGACTAAAACCCTATCTTTGCAACCTTAAAAAAATAAAACTATGTTTCATAAAAATATAAAACTTGCACTTGTAGTTCTTTTATTCGGTACGGCTATTTGGCAATTTACAGACAGAGAAATCGGAAACGGAATTTTCCTTATTTTACTATCACTTTTGGTGCTTTTGTTTTATTTTAAAAACGAATTTATTCTCCTTGCTTTCTTAAAATTAAGAAAACAAGACTTTGAAGGAGCCAAAAAATGGCTTGCTAAAATAAAAAATCCGGAAGGTGCACTAGTAAGAAAGCAACAAGGATACTACAATTACTTGAGTGGTTTGATGGTTTCTCAAACCAACTTGAACTTGGCTGAAAAACACTTCAAAAAAGCTATCGAATTAGGTCTTAGCATGGATGCTGATTTGGCTTTGGCAAAATTAAACCTTGCCGGAATTGCCATGACCAAAAGACGTAAAGTTGAGGCTACTCAATTGCTTAACGAAGCAAAAAAGCTCGATAAGCACAATATGCTAAAAGAGCAAATCGCTCAAATGAAAGAACATCTGAAAAGACTATAATCTTTTTTAAAACGGATAACCTATAGCGAAGTTGAGAATCGGGTTTTTATAATCAAAATACCAACGTTCTCCGACAGGCAAATAAGGCGTATGAATTGGTGAAGCCAAATCAAAACGGATTACAAAATTCTGTACATCAACTCGTAGTCCTGCTCCTACTCCGATTCCTAATTCATCTGTAAAATTAGAAGAGAATTTTCCTCCTGTGAGTGAATTATCAGAGGTATTCCAAACGTTTCCGGCATCAGCAAATAAAGCTCCTTTAAGGAACGAAATAATCGGAAAACGGTATTCCAAATTGGCTTCTAGTCTTAAATTTCCGGTTTGGTCAAAAAACGAACCTGTTCCTGAGGATTGCTCCGGATTATAATTACCAGGACCTAAAGAGCGAATCCTGAAAGCCCTCACACTAAACGGACCACCTGAATAATACTGTCTCGAAAAAGGCATTACTTCTGAATTTCCGTACGGAATTCCGATTCCTGCAAAAAACCTTGTAGCAATTTTTTGAGAGCTTCCTACTCTTAAATGATAACGAAAATCAACATCTATCTTAGCGTATTGCGAATATTCTAAACCTAAAATTTCTCGTGGTCTATCACCTCCGCCACTAAATAAATTGACTAAATTTCCGGCTACGTCAAGATTCGTATTAAAATAAAACTGATGTGTTCGCTGTTGGTCGATGAGTCCGTTAAAGGTAAACGAATAGGTTAGCCCGGCTATGAATTTTTGGTCTAAACTGTTTTTGAGAAAAGGATTTTGATTGAGTATATCTTCAAACTCCGGACTCGTGTTGGCCAAATGCAAATAATTCACAGCAATCGGGTTGAATTGATGCGAAACATAGCGATTGGCATTCCACAAATAACCAAAAGTAGCCGTTGTCCCGACTAGGCTATACAACTCACTTCGGTTTTGGAATTGCATTCCTAAAGCAATACGGGTTTTTGGTATCGAATACCTGAAAAAATTAGTATTGATAGGAATCGGGAACAACATTCTCGGGAAAATGAGTTCGGGTTCTAAACCAGCCTGAATCGTATGCAAACCTTCTTGACTTCCGCTTGCAATTTGCATTTCGTATCCGAAATTGGTCGAAATATTCAGCACCTCACCGCCCTTAAATAAATTTCGGTTTGAGAGTGTAGCTACGATTCCGGGTCCTGTAAAATTGTTTGATTTCGACACCATTTGAACCTCTGTTCTCAGGTTTCGCTTTTTCATCGGAGACAGATATATGTTGGCCTTGAGAGCTCCTTCTTCAGGAGTTGATAACGAATCAATCTCTTCGTATTGAATATTGATAAATCGATAGGCTCCGATAGAACCCAGCCTACGAGAAGTATATCGAGATTTATTCGGATTGAAATAATCGCCTTCTTTGAGCAAAATAAAAGGGTCTAAACGATGTGGTTTGAAGAACACTTCGCCTTGAATATAGGTTTTTTCGTTTAGTTGGGTTTCTGATTCGCCATTATCTCTGTTCCCTAGAATGTAGTTTGGGTGCACCTCAACCTTTGCTAATCGATAAGGCACTAAAGCTGCTTTAGGTGCTTCTTTTTTCAAACGAAGGAATAGGTCAAATCTTCGTTTTTCGTGTTGGTTGGTATCGGCTTCAAAAACTAAAAAATCAGGGTTGAAGTTGTAGTATCCTTTTAGCTTCAAAGCTTGGTCTATCCTTTCTCTTTCAAATTTGAGAACATTCAAGTTGAATCGATTTCCCTTCTTGATAATGCTTTCTTCTAGTGTTTCTTTGATGTCTTTATAGATAGCCAAAGAATCGCCCTCGAGCGTATAGTTTTCAATCAAATAAGGTTCAGCAACGCTTAGTTTATAAACCACTTCAGACTGTTTTCTCTTCTCGTTACGAATCACCTCTGAGGTGACATCACTCAGGAAGAACCCTTGATTTTCGAGGCGGTTATTGAGTACTTTTTCGATATGTTGCAAATCAACGTGGGATTCATAGACAGGTTCTTCACCCATTTTTTTATCCAGAAAACGGGTAATAAAGTTAGGATTGTCTTGAGCTTTGTAATGAAAGTATAGCCCCCATCGCACACCCAAAAACTTCGAATTCGGTTCAGGTCTCAACACATTCTCAAGCTCTGATTCCACTTTCTTGAACTCTTTGACATTTTCGTCTTTTTCGATATCAAGTTCAGCACCTGTATAGAGGAATTCATCTTCGGGGATATATTTCTGGACACTACACGAAGTCAACACTGCCAAAGCGATGCTCAGCACTATCAAGAAGCTAATTTTGCCTAACCGTATGTTATTTTCCGCTTTCATTATTATTGTCTCTCTTTCTTTTTCTTCTTTCTCTCTTAGGTTTTTCTTCCTTCACTTCTTTTTTGAACAAGTCTTTGTATTTGTTGAATTCTTTCGAAAAGATGAAGGCAATTCCGTTGACGAAAACCTGTCCGTCAATGACGTTTTCATATTGATTTTTACGGAAACCTTTTAAACGGAATCTTCCGTCTTCAGTAATCAAATATTCGATAGCCACATTTCCAATTACCGGAGTGCTTTCGCCTGTTTGATCTGTTCCCTCAATATCTACTTCGCTCCCCACACTCAAAATTAGCCTATCATCAAACAATTTTTTCTGAGCTGTGATGTCTAGTTGAGTTCGATCTTGAGGTGCTGCGCCTTGATAGTCGGTATAACTATTCAAACCAAAATCGAGTTCTAATCCTGTTTTGCCAAGCAAACGGTCAGACAGTCCATTCAATTGATCAGATAATGCTTGATTCAGGTTATTTCTAGCCAAAGCCATAGCTCCTCCTCCACTTCCGTCACTACCTGAGTCAGGAAAAAATCGATTTAATACTAAAAGTGAAAACACTTGTCTGTTTCGCTCATCTTCCTGTTGGTCAATTTGTTTGATTCTACTATATACTTGTCCTCCGATAGCCCCACGATCGTCTTCAGGCATATCAATATTGAAAGTCAAATTAGGTCTGATAATTTCGCCCCCAACATTCAAATAAACTAAAAACGGAAGTCTTTGTCTGAATCTTCCTGTCTCAGAGCTGTCCATACCTGAAGTTTGAGCCGCCATCAGAGCTGAAGCCGAAGTTTCTACTTGATAAACCGCTCGAATATCAAGACTGGCATCCATCGGGTCACCTGACCAAGTCACGCTACTGCCTTCGACTATATCGAATTTTCTGTTCACTATGTTGTATAAGTTGAGCTCAAAATGCCCTGCTGTCATTTCATAACGACCCGAAAGGTTGATTCTACCATTGGGGTCAATATCCAGATTCAAATCGCCTTCACCTGAAATTCTGAGATTATCTCCGGTTTGTTCGTTAATGATTATATTGAAAGTTGCATCACGTTGTATGGCAATCAAAGCGGTCACATCTATTCCTTTTACTGTATAGGATTCTTCTTTTAGAGGTTGGGTCAAAATATCATCAGGATTGGCTCTGTTGACAAACAAAACGACTCCGTCTCGTTCTTCTACTTTTACGTCAGATTCGGCTAGAATGTATGTCACATCTGTGCTTGGATGCAAATCCAGTGTCATATTGAGTTTTGGGAGATTCAGATTTCCTGTCAATTTAGCTCGAGCATCAAAAACGGCTTTTCCGTAAAATAAATCGTTATCTTCTCGAGTAGAATTGAGCACAGTAAATTCTTTGGCTGCAATTCTCAAATCGAATTCAGGATTTGTGAAATCCTTTGTCAAGATAGAGCCATCAATAAAAAACCTATTGTCTTTTTCGTCTCGAATGGTGAATCGCTCTAAATAAATTCCGGAATTATCTACAGCAATAGTCTCGTCTGAAATCTTGAATATCGCATTTAGTTTTTTTACGTTGAAAACTCCATCCGTAAAGCTTAGATTTCCTTTATATTTAGGGTCTGTGGTGGTTCCGCTAAGGTTGAATTTCCCTGAGATATAACCCGAAGCCTCTTGAATTTCGCCTCCACTCAAATTCTCAATAGCTTGCAGATTGAGTTGGTTGATATCTAAATCGATTTGGAACGATGGTGCTACTTGGTCTGCTTTATAATTTCCGTCTAAAGTCAAATCAACATCACCTCCGTTTATGGCCAATGCGAATTCATAATTTTGAGTATCCAAAGCTTTGGCATCCAACGTGAGGTCTCCTAAAGGAGCATCGAGCACGGTTAGCTTCGATATTTCAAGATTCGCTAAAAAGCCTAAATTGCCAAATGGCTCAATGACAATCACATCGCCATTCAAGGCTCCTTTGGCTATTAATTTTTCCGGATTCAGGTAATTGAACAAGTCTGAAAGGTTAAAATCTTGGAACTTTACATCAATATGGTCTTGCTCAATTTCCGGATTTTTATCAGAAATCTCTAACTTTCGATTGATACGGGTCAACCGAAACTCATTAAAACTTAATTTTTTGTTGGTATAAACAATACTATTTTGTTCAGGAACTTCCCATGTGAGGTTATTTAAAATCAAATCTTCGGGCTTCAGTCGGAACCGAAGTGTGTCTGAAGCGATAGCTAACTCAGAACTAATGTTTAGAATCCTTTCTTCGTTATAGAACGAAGCTAAATCCAGCGAAAGTAAATTGTTTATGAGGTTTCCATTTAATCGAGTTCGTTTGATGGCTAAAGGCCCGGCATCGACCGATTTAAAGCCTAAACCGAAATCTAATTCGCTGTGGTCTGAATCTAATGAGAATGCCAAACTATCTACCACATTACCGTTATAGCTGAGATAAGGTAATTGAATGTTAGCAGTCATTTTTTCGGTTTGTTGATCAAAGTTTATATCAACATAAAGACTGTCCATACGTTCTAAACCGGTTAGAAAAACATCTTTTAGAATCGAAGATTCGTTAAGCTTAAGCTGTAATTGCAGCTTCAACGGATTGGTAACACTATCTGTATGCACCAAAAGAGTATCTGTAAAATAATGTTCGAAATGATGCTTTAAAGCTTCAGGGAATTGTTTTGGATGAGCATTGGCTCTGACTTTTGCCTGAATCATTTTATTGGTCAAATCAACTGATGTAGAGTCTTTATGAACCGTAGCTTGCAGATCAAAATCTCCTAGCAAATAGGTTTGGTTTTCTTTTCTGGCAAGCCCATCTGTAATTTGAACCGATGAAGTAAAATCATCTGGATTTCCATGGAAATTAACATGGAGTTTAAAGGCACTTCTGATGTCTGTCTGGGTCAACCCAACTGCTTGAAGGTTGATTCCTCTCACATCTAAATCAGCCAAAATGTATGTCTTTACGGAATCTAAAGCCATGGCCGTTTTCAGGTCAATATCGATGTTTTCGTCTTTGTAAGCAGAGGTTATATAACCTTTTCCTTGTTGGAGTTCTCCTTGAATTCTCCAATCTCGAATAGCATAATCTTTAAAGCTGAATCGCTCTACTCGAGCATCAAGTTCTGCATCGAGACTGTTTATATCTTTTCCGCTTCCGGAGGCTTTTATATCAAAATCTAACGTACCCATTTCGTCGTTTAGAAGGATTTTACCCAGCTCTAAATCTTTGATAGATACATCTGCCTGAAAAGCGATTTGTTGGGCTGTCGAAAAGCCACCTTGGAGAGCTACGCTTCCTTCTGTTGTCTCTAATAAAGCTTTAGCTGTTATATCGTTGAGCTTGCCTTTGAAGTTGGCTTTTAGCATGACTTCTTCAGGGATGCTTATGCCTAAATCTTTTTCGTTTATGAAAAGTAAAGCATCTTTTCGAGTAGTTCTGACAAGCAATTCAGGGAAGTCAAAACTCATTTTTTGAGTGTTCAGGACTTCTTTTAGTCTTCCTCGGGTGGTTATCGAAGTATTTCCCCACAACAAATTAATCTTCGGGATTTGCAGGTTTGAGAGCGAACCTCTTAGTTGTAGATTTCCGTTGAGAGGATGTTTGCTCAACTGATAGAGATATTGATTTTTCTTGAGCTCCGGTGAGAAAAGAAAAGCATCTTTTAGGGCAATTTGAATGTCTGATAAATTGGTGTTTAGCACGAGTTTTTCGGGGCTGTTGAACAAATCATCAAAAGACGGGTAATCTAGTAGTAAATTCCCTTTTAAGAAGTTGTTATTGATGTGGATATCGATATCGTTCAGCGCAAGTTCGTTCTCAGTAAAAGATACGTCAAAACCGAGTGATTTAACGGATATTCCCGAGGCTTCTTGAAGCTTTAACGACGCTAAATTCAGCTGAATGGCATTGTCTTTCATGCTCAGGTTATCTGCCAAAAGCTCAAAAGATTTGATGTCTATAGCAGACGGATTAAAACGACCTGACACGGTTTGGGCTTCATCTACGAAATAACCAATTTTGTTGTTTTCGAAGGCAATTTCATTAACAACTATATTCCAATCGGGTAAACGGAAGGTTTGGGTTTCTACAATTTCATTGACTTCTTCTGCCACCTCCTCAGCTGCTTCTTTTACAGGTTCCATAGTGGTGGTTTCGATAAGGAAATCAGAGTTTTTAAGAGCCAGGCGATTCACTTCTATATCTCGATTAGCAAGGTCTGCCTTAGGCACTTTTATCAAAAAGTTTTTGATATCTGCCATAGCTTTGATTCCGCCTGGAACGGAATGATAGTCTAGCTTTACGGCATTGAGTTGCAACGCATCGACCACGATAAAAGGCATCGTGGTCTGGGTTTCTTCGTCCTCAGATTCTGTAGAGGCTAGGGTTTGTAAGTATTTGGCTGTGGTATTCTCAATTGAGAGTTCGGCAATGTGAAATTGCATTTGCTCTAAATCGAGTTTTTTGACTCTCAGGTTGAGTTCGCCTAAGAGAAGCTGGGTATCTATACCCGAGGTTTCATCCTGAAAAGAAAGGTCAAAATCTGTAAAATTGATTTTCCCTACTTTGAGTTGAAAAGGTTCTTTGTTGGGGTCTTCTTCGGGAGTTTCTTCTGAGGCGAAAGCATCTATCAAGAACTGAAAATTAAAGCCTGACAGGCTATCTTTTCGATAGACATTGGCTTTTAGACCATTCCAATCGACTCTGTCAATGGCTACTCCTTTACCTCTGATGATGGGCCATAACGGAATATCTGCTTCGAGGGAGTTGGAGTAAACCAAGGTGTCGCCTTTGGTGTCTTCGAGGTAGAGTTTTTCTAAGTAAATGTTTCCGGTAAAGGTGATGTAGAGCTTCCCGATTTCGACTTTGGTATTAGTCTTGTCAGAAACGTAAGAAACGGCTTTTTGAACAATGATATTTTGCCCCCACGGGCTTCGGATAAAAAGAATCAATAGCACAAAAAAGATAAGAATCCCGAGCAGAATCCTCATCACGATTTTTAGTATTCTATTCTTTCTTTTTATGGGTTGTTCCAAAGTTGTTCCGTTATTTTTTATAAACTATCTTCTGATTGCTATGTTGATGTAAACTTTATCTGGCCAAAACTGTTACTTATTTTCCACAGCAAATTCTACACTTTTCAGCATTTTTTGATTATCTGAACCGTTGTTGTTATTTCAAAAAATTCCATTCAACTCATTCAGCTATTCAATTTCAGCAATTTATGGAATATTTTTGAAAATATATTTATATTTTTTAGATAGTAACCGCAAAATACGCTCCAAAAAATCAGCTAGTTATAAAATCAAATATACAGAAATAAAAAAATTACTGCCTTTTTGGTAGGGCTAATTTAAGCCTCTTGACATAAAAGCCAATGGTGATTATAAATTGAATTCCCGATATCGAAATTCAATATATGGGTAATATGTTGCTATCGGGTAGTTGTCGAGTAGTTATCGAACTAACGTCGGACTCTCATCGAACTCCTATCGAACTAACGTCGGACTCCTATCGGACTCAAGTGTAAAAAAAGAGGAGTTTTTAGGCTGGTTTTTGATTTTGAGAATAAAGTATTTCCCTTTTTTTTCTTTCATAATGAACAATTTACTGAATCATCACATATATTTCTTCTTTTTAATTCAAATACGGTTTTACTCATTTTTCTTTCCATTGGTTTTTTATATATTTACGTCCAATAGTTAAAACCTAAACTCTTTAGGTTTCTTTTAGCTATTCATCATATTTTTAAATTATAAAATTCTAAAGAGATAGACATAAACTATCCAAATAACCCATGAATAAACAAGACCTTATCTCAAAAATAAAACAACTCGATGGTATTTCTCAAGATGAAAGAGCTTACCTTATTAACCTAGTCAATACCAAAAAAAAATACGGCTTGGTTTGGG
>JBEBUB010000003.1:0-35424 GCA_040393445.1 Flavobacterium beibuense | reverse complement strand
TTTATATCTTTGACCGTTATGGTAAACTCTTGAAACAACTGAATCCACTTGGAGAGGGTTGGGACGGAACGTATAACGGTACACCACTTCCGGCTTCAGATTACTGGTTCAAAGTGGTTTATGATGAACCGGTAACAGACAGTGAAGGCAATACAACAACTAGAAGAAAAGAATTTAAAGCACATTTTTCAATAAAAAGGTAAGAATTAGCCCCGACAAATTAAAACTCTGTCGGGGTTTTAGTTTCAAAAAAAGTAATAAATTTGTTGAAGCCTTTAAAATGTATCCTATATGAAAAAATCCATCCTATATATTTTTGCTCTTTTTCTTTCGGTTTCCTTATTTCAAGGATGTGAGGATATGGATGACAAACTTAGTTTCAGTTCTAATGCAAAGGAATTTGTTTGGAGAGGGCTTAATCAATACTATTTCTGGCAAGAAGAAGTAGAAGATTTAGGAGATAATCGATTTTCAGGACAGCAATTCAATACTTTTCTAGCAGGATTTCAAAGTCCGGAGGATTTGTTTAATCACTTGCTGTATCAAAGAGGAGTGGTAGACAGATTTAGTGTTATCTACAGTGATTACACGGTTTTAGAGCAACTTCTTTCGGGAAATGCAAAAAATAACGGAGTCGATTATGGTCTATTTTTGAAATCATCAGGTTCAGACGAAGTGATTGGTTGGGTTCGTTACATTCTTCCTGATTCCGATGCTTCGAATAAACCTATTCAAAGAGGAGATTTATTTTATGCTGTAAACGGCACACCTCTCACAAGAGATAATTATCAAAGTCTTTTAGCTAACGAAACATACACTTTAAGTTTAGCAGATTATGATGACGGAAATTTTACTCCAAACGGACAACAAGTAACCTTAACCAAAACACCTTATTCTGAAAACCCTGTGTACTATAAAAATATATATACAGTAGGGAGTCATAAAATAGGTTATTTGGTTTATAATGGCTTTTACGGAGATTATGACAGCCAACTCAATAGTGCTTTTGCCTATTTTCAGGGATTGGGAGTTACAGAGTTGATATTAGATTTACGTTATAACTCAGGAGGTTTGGTGAGTTCTGCTACTCGTTTGGCTAGTATGATTACAGGGCAGTTTACTGATCAAGTTTTTGCTAAACAAGAATGGAACAGCAAGATAACACCTCTTTTAGATGAAGAAAGTACTACGAATAAGTTTACCACCACACTTTCAGGAGGTGCAGCTATAAATAGTTTGAATCTTAGTAAATTATATGTTATCACTTCCAGAAGTACAGCCTCAGCAAGTGAATTGGTAATTAACGGACTAGAACCTTATATTGATGTAATTCAGGTAGGAATGACTACAACAGGAAAAAACGTGGGTTCAATCACACTTTATGATTCTCCGAATTTCCGAAAAGAAAACCTGAATCCGAAGCACAAATATGCGATGCAGCCTATCACATTCCGTATTGTAAATAGTGTTGGATTTGGAGAATATCATACAGGACTTGTTCCTGATGTAGAATTAGCTGAAAATATGGGGAATTTACTTCCGTTAGGAGATGAAAACGAATTGCTTTTAAATACAACTATTAATTATATTTTAGGTACAGGAACACGTCCTTTTGCTGATGATTTTATTCGTTATGAATATTTTTCGGATGCCAAAGCGATGACTCCGCTAAGAGCAGAAATGTATAATTAAATTTTCACAAAATGTCAAACATAGGTCTTATAATAGAAGAACGAGCTGCCGATATTGGGAACTTTATGGTCGGGAGGCTATTGCCTTTTAAACAGAAAAGAAATGTCGGGCCATTCGTCTTTATAGACCACATGGGGCCTGCCAAACTCAAAGATTATCAAAACGTAGATGTACCACCACATCCTCATATTGGACTTTCTACACTTACTTTTTTGTTCGAAGGAGCGATGATGCATAAGGATAGCACTGGAGTTGAAATTGAAATTCAACCCGGAGCCGTAAATTGGATGACAGCAGGAAAAGGAGTGGTGCATTCTGAACGAACTCCGGAATATTTGAGAAACACAGAAAAAAACTTACACGGATTACAGATTTGGGTAGCTCTCCCGAAAGAATTAGAAGAATCTGAGCCCACCTTTCATCATATAGAAGCAAGTCAGATTCCTTCTTGGGAAGAAGATAATTTCACCATAAAACTCATAGCCGGAGAGGCTTTCGGTAGAAAATCACCTGTCCCGGTGCATAGCAAACTTTATTTTTTAGAAATCAAAAGTAAACAAGCAGCTACAGTAAGCATCGGAGAGAATTTGTATGGCGAAAGCGCTTTATACATACTCGAAGGAGCTATCACAGATGGTGGAAATACTTATCAACCGAAACAAATTCTGATTGCCAAAGACACCAAATTGTGTCAGTTTGAAATGCAAGAAAATACTACCGTTTATATTTTTGGAGGCGAACCTTTTGAGGAACAACGTTACATTTTTTGGAATTTTGTCAGTTCCAGAATTGACCGAATCGAACAAGCAAAACAAGATTGGATAGCACAACGTTTTCCAAAAGTTCCGGGCGAAACAGATTTCGTCCCACTACCTGATTACCTCATAGATAAAAGACCGATTTAAAATGAATCTGATTACAGGCGGAACCGGACTTGTCGGTGCACATTTATTACTTTATTTGTTGGAAAAAGGAGAGAAGGTTCGTGCGATTTATCGAGATGAATCTTCATTGAAAAAGACCGAAAGGCTTTTTAAACAACAAGCTAAAGAAAATCTATTTCCTCAAATCGAATGGGTAAAAGCAGATATTATCGATATTCCTGCTTTAGAAAAAGCCTTCGAAAATATCGAATACGTTTATCATTGTGCTGCTTTTGTTTCGCTTTCTTCTTCGGATGAAAAAATGCGAAAAATCAACATTGAAGGAACAGCCAATATAGCTAATTTATGTATTGATTTTAAGGTCAAAAAACTTTGTTATGTGAGTTCTGTGGCAGCTCTAGGCGACCCGATTGATGGAGTAATTACTGAAGAATCAATTTGGAATCCGTATCGGAATACTAGTGATTATGCCATCTCCAAATACGGAGGAGAAATCGAAGCTTTTCGGGCAACACAAGAAGGAGTTGATGTGGTAGTGGTGAATCCCGGAATTATTTTAGGAAAAGGTTTTCCGAATCACGGGAGTTCCGTTTTCTTCCAAAAAGTAAAAAAAGGAATGCTTTTCTATACCAAAGGAACCTCAGGTTTTATAGGAGTTTCAGATGTTGTAAGAGCGATGTACGAACTCATGAAAAGCCCAATCAGTTTAGAAAAATTCATATTAGTGTCTGAAAATAGGTCTTTCCAAGACTTTTTATTTCAAATAGCAGATTCGATAGGAGTAAAACGACCTCGATTTTATGCTTCACCTTTTATCACAAATCTAGGTGCTAAGGCAGACGGAATTTTATCGTTCTTGTTTCGTAAAGAAAGAGCTTTAACGACTTCGATGAGTAAATCGGCTCATTCGAAAACAGTGTTTTCTAACCAGAAAATTAAAGAGGCCTTAAATTTTGAGTTTACAGATATTAGAACCTATATCAAAGAAGTTAGCCAAGAAGCGATGATCAATAATTAAAATTTGATCCCTTCTATCATGTTGATTACCGAATTGGCTATGTATTGAATACCAATAGCTAACACAATAAATCCCATAATTCTGGAAATCGCTACGATTCCCGAAGCTCCTAATATTCTCGATAAATAGACAGCACTTTTAAGAATCAGGAAAATCACAACTCCAATCAGCAAGACAGCAAGACAGGCTTGAACTCTGTCCCAAGATGTTTGAGAATCTTGATAAGTAGCAATCATAAGCGAAATAGAACCAGGTCCGGCCAACATCGGAATAGCAAGCGGAGTAAGAGCAATATCATTTCGACTTTGAGCATCGTTTTTTACTTCTTTATTCACGCCACGATTTTTGCTAAAACCTCCGGAAAGCAAGGCAAACCCGGAATTCATAATTACGATTCCTCCTGCAATTCTCAAGGCATCAATACTGATTCCAAAAAATTTCAGAGCATATTCTCCTATAAAAAACGAAATGGTAAGTATTATAATTACGTTTATAGCCGTCCAAAGTGAAATTCGAGATCGTTCAGCTTTGGTGTCGTCTTGAGTAAGCCCAACAAAAATCGGAATAGCTCCAAGCGGATTCAAAACAGAAAACAGAGCCAGAAAAACGTAAATAAAGATATCCATTTCTAATATTTTTGGCAAAGATACAAACTTTGTTAATTAGATTCGACTCCTTAGTTATTACTTGACTAATTGGTAATAAAAAGGTAAAGGAACAATGATTTTTATATAGATAAAGTCCTTCAAAAGAGTTATTAGGAAAAATATAATAGGCATAATCTATATCTTGGTTTTTAAAGGCGTACCTTAGCAAATTAAATAATACAAAATGAATACAAAAAAAACATTAGTCATAGGAGTATCCAATAATCCTAGCAGATATTCCTATTTGGCTGTTCAACGATTGTTGCAATACAATCATCCGGTAGTTACTTTAGGTAAGGAGAATGTAGAGGTGTTGGGGATTTCGGTTGAAACAGAAAAACTACCATTTGATAATATTGATACAGTTACCTTATATCTGAATCCGAAAAATCAAGAAGAATATTACGATTACATTCTTAGCTTACAACCTAAAAGAGTGATTTTTAATCCTGGAACAGAAAATCCGGAATTATACAGACTTTTAGATGAAAATAATATTAGTTATGAGGTAGCCTGCACTTTAGTAATGTTAGCTACAAATCAGTTTTAAGGAAATAGAATTATTTCTGAGTACGAATTTTTATCTTTGCTCAGTAAAAAGTTTAAACCAAAAAAATGTCTAGAGACGAACAATTAAAATCAAGATGGGAAAAAGTCGTGAGTCAATTATCTGAGAAATTTGCAGATGATGAACCACTTGATTTAGACGGAATCATTTTCCTAATCGGTATTCAAGAACTCGGACAACCTCATAGAAAATTCAGAAAAGACGAAAAGTTAGAGCTGATGCATATTGCGATTTGCAGACTATTGGAGCCTTACGGATATTATGAATTCGATTTTTTTGATGCAGATGGTTGGCCACATTATAAAATCAAAGAACCTTTGCCTCCGCTCAAAGCAGGTGAACAGACTATATTGATGAAAGAGGCCATAGTAAGTTATTTTTTAGATAAAGGTTTTATAAGTTAATCTATACGTCTTTTAATTACAGTTGTTTATAAGTTTATTTATGTAGATTTATAGCAGCTGTGTTTTAGTTTTCATAGTTTAGATAAATAGATTTTTAAACAAAAATCCATACCTTAGCCAAAAATTTCAGACTATGAAAAACATTCTAAGTGCAATTTTCGTTTTGGTTTTTTCTGTCGGATTTAGCCAAATTAAAGCTGATTCTATATATGTAGGGGTCGATACTTTTGCTGAATATAAAGTAGGTACAGAAGGTTTTTTCAAATTCATAAAAGACAATTTTTCTTTTCCTGCCGGATTCAACGAAGATGTTTCAGGAAATGTTATGATAAGTTTTGTTGTAGAAACTAATGGTGAGTTATCTGATATAACTGTAGTGAGAAGTCTGCACAAAATGTTAGATCCGGTTGTGGTTGATTTAGTACAACAAACAAGCGGAAATTGGTTGCCGGCAACTATAAACAACCAAAAAGTACGTTCAAAAAAGACAGTTCCTGTTCGTATATCTGTTGCTCCGGAACCAGAACCTGTATTAGATATTGATGTACAAGCTTCTTATCCGCAAGGAATGGAAACGTTACAGAAAAAGTTTATGGCAAACTTCAAACCTTCTCACCGTATAAAAAACGATAAAGAAGCACTTATTATATTATCGTTTGTGGTTGAGGAAGACGGAAGCCTTTCTGATATTAGAGCAGATAAACATTACGGAGCAGATTCAGGCGAAAGAGCTGTAGAAGCATTAGAGAAATCAGGTAATTGGTTACCTGCACAATATAAAGGAAAGCCGGTCAGATCTGTAGTGACTTTACCTATAAAAATAAATCAAAAAGGTGTTTGGAACAGAACCGTAAATAATGCCCGATGGAATTAGGTTATAATTCCAAATTTTAAGGAAAGAGAAGAAATATAATACATAATAATGATAGAACAGATAAAAGGCCACATCGCAGAAGTGGCTGCTTTTCAGACAGAGAGTAAAGAAGCTCTCGAGCAGTTCAGAATAAAATATTTATCAAAAAAAGGACTCTTAAATGAGTTCTTTTCTGAGTTTAAGAATGTTCCTGTTGAACAAAAGAAAGAGTTTGGTCAAGTAATCAATCAGCTTAAAAATGTGGCTGAAGAAAAGGTTAAGACTATTCAGGAATTTTTAGAAAGTAAAGAAGAATCTAAAGGTATTTATGGAGATTTAACCCGTTCGGGTTATCCGTTTGAGTTGGGGTCAAGACACCCGATTTCGATTGTGAAAAATAAGGTTATAGATATCTTTGCAGGTATAGGTTTCAATGTTTCTGAAGGACCTGAAATGGAAGATGATTGGCACAATTTCACAGCTTTGAATTTGCCTGAGCATCATCCGGCAAGAGATATGCAAGATACATTCTTCCTTCAAACGAATCCTGATATTCTGCTTAGAACGCATACTTCATCGGTTCAGGTTCGTTATATGGAGAATAATAAACCGCCTATCCGAACAATTTCTCCGGGAAGAGTTTTCAGAAATGAGGCTATTTCGTCTCGTTCGCACTGTATTTTCCATCAAGTAGAAGGCTTATACATCGATACAGATGTTTCTTTTGCAGATTTAAAACAAACGCTACTTCATTTTACTAAAGAAATGTTTGGAAAGTCTCAGATAAGACTTCGACCTTCTTATTTTCCGTTTACGGAACCAAGCGCAGAGGTTGATATTTATTGGGGATTGAAAACCCCAACTGATTATCGTATTACTAAAGGAACAGGTTGGCTTGAGATTATGGGTTGTGGTATGGTTGACCCGAATGTACTTGCAAATTGCGGAATTGACCCAAAAACATACTCAGGATTTGCTTTTGGTATGGGTATTGAACGTATGGCAATGTTACTTTATCAAATTGGCGATATCCGAATGTTTTACGAAAATGATGTTCGTTTTCTGGAACAATTTAAAGCAAGTATCTAAAAAATCTGTTATAAGACACAATAAATAACTAAAAACAGAGTTTTATTTTAGTTAAGATGGTCTTTATTTAGCAGATAAAAATTGTAGATAAACATTATCTTAACATTAAAAAAATGCAAAATAGTTTTTTTCTTTGAGCGAAAACTATAAATTTGTCGCTCTTTAAAAACAAAAACGGTGCAGGGAAGCACCATGATTAACCCAAAGATTTAAAAATTAAAATTAACTAAAATTAACTTCAAAATGACAAACGAAACAAACGTATCGGTTGAAAGCAGTTCAAAAGCAAAAGGATCAAATGTTTTTGCAGGAATTATTATTGTGATTTGCCTTGTGGTAGGCTGGTTGGTGTGGAAATTCGTGATGGGGAATCCTGCTAACTTTGAAAACCAAGATCCAGAGAACGGACATCCACTACCTGGAAGTATACTAGGGATGGTTTATAAAGGAGGATTTATCGTACCTATCCTTATGGGATTATTGCTAATGACCGTTGTGTTTTCTATCGAAAGACTTTTCGTACTTTCTAAAGCAGCTGGAAAAGGAAACTTAGAGAAATTTGTATCTCAAGTAAAAGAAGATGTGAAAAATGGTAACATTGAAGCTGCTATCCAAGCTTGTGATGAGCAAAAAGGTTCTGTAGCAAATGCTATTAAAGCAGCTCTACTTAAATACCAAGAAGTAAAAAGAGAAGGTTTTGATAGCGAAAAAGCAGCAGAAACTATTCAAAAAGAAGTTGAAGAAGCTACATCGTTAGAGATGCCTATGCTTGAGAAAAATATGACTATTATCGCTACACTTGTTTCTATTGGTACTCTAACAGGTCTTTTAGGTACAGTATCAGGTATGATTAAAGCGTTCTCAGGATTGGCTACTGCTGGTGCTCCAGACCAAGCTGCTCTTGCAAACGGTATTTCTGAGGCTCTTATCAATACTGCAACCGGTATTGCTACTTCTACTGTTGCTACTATTGCCTACAACTATTTCACTTCAAAAATTGATACTTTGACGTATTTTATTGATGAAGCGGGTGCTACAATCACTCAGGCATATAGAAGAGCAAAAGGAAACAAATAAGAAAAATAAATCAAAGTTTATAATAGGGGAGTTGGCCTTGATAAAAAGGCAGACTCTCTTTATAAACGGATAAAAAATAGAGAAAAAATGGCTAAACCAATGAAAAAGAAAAGCACGAGAATTGATATGGCTGCGATGTGCGATATCGCTTTCTTGTTGCTTACGTTCTTCATTATGACATCTACGGCAAGACTGCCTGAGCCAATCGAAATTACAACACCTGCTTCTACCGTACAAATCAAATTGCCGGATGTAAATCTTGCTACGATTACAGTAGGTCAGGAAAAAGTATTTTTCGGAACAGTGGGGCAGCCGACACGTATGTTGATGCTAGAGAAAATGGCAGACAAATACGGAGTGGAGTTTACCGAAGAAGAGAAAAAACGTTTTTCGCTTATGGAATCTTTCGGAGTTGATATTCGTCAACTTAAAGGTCTTATCGCTATGGATGGAGGAGACCGTATGAAAGAAGGAGTACAGCCAGGTATTCCGATGGACTCTTTGAACAATCAGCTTGCAGATTGGATTCAGTCTGCTCGTGAAGCAAATCTTGAGATTCTGAGTGAGAATGACGAAAAACTTAGAGATTTGGACATTGCCATAAAAGGTGATGCTGAAGAAGCCTATCCTACAATCAAGAAAGTTATAGATGTTCTACAAAAGAAAGGAAAGAATAACTTTTATTTGGTAACAGGACTTAGAGGAGAAGATTTTTAATCATAAAATACAGACCATAAAAAATGGCAGAATTAAATGTAGCCGAAAAAGGCGGAAAAGGTAAAAAAGTAAGAAGTAAAAAACAAAACCCGGCTGTGGATTTAACAGCTATGGTGGATTTGGCATTTTTATTGATAACCTTTTTTATGCTTACTACAACATTGTCAAAACCACAGTCTATGGAGTTGGCTATGCCTGATGAACCTAAGGTTGATGCACCGCCACCACCAGAAACTCCGGCTTGGAGAACTTTGACAATTGTTTTAGGTGAAGATGATAAAATAGCATGGTATGGGGGAGGATTAGATAACCCTCAACCAAATGAAGAGCCAACACTTGCAGGTTATGGTAAAGAAGGTATCAGACAAGTGATACTTAGAAAATCTCAAGCCGTAAAAGCTAGAGCTACTAAACCTGATGAAACTTTGGTAATTCTTATCAAACCAAGCGAGAAATCGACCTATAAAAATTTGGTTGATATCCTTGACGAAATGGCAATTACACAAGAAAAGAAATATGCCATTGTTGATATTACAGAAGAGGATGTCATGATGCTTACCGAGAAAAATGCGTATTAATCAGAGTGTAAGTTGATGACACTTAAACCAAGTAAAACAAAAAGATTATGTTAGGACCTAAAATAAATTTATTCAACGGAGATTGGGTTGATACGATTTTTGAGGGAAGAAATAAAGAGTATGGAGCCTATGTACTTCGTAAGGAGAACGGAAAAGTATCTGTAATTGCTCTTGCTATAGGAGCTGCAATATTTTCTTTGGCTATTAGTGCTCCGGTTATTATGAAAATGATTGGTTCAGGTGAATCTGACCAACCAGTAGAAACACTCGATACAAAAATCGTAATGATGGAAATTCTCGAACCGATTAAAAAACCGGAAGAGATTATTCCTGAACCTGTAGTGCAGAAGCAAACCAAAACTCTTGTTGAGGTAGTTAAACACGTTCCTCCGGTTATCGTTGAAAAAGAAACGGTAGAAGAAGAAATGAAATCAGTAGATGATTTCAAAGATAAAATCACAGGAGCAGATAACATCGAAGCTAGTGATGACGGAAGTATCGTGCTTGATGATACGCACTCAGAAATTGAAGTAAAATCTGATATTATCAACGATAATCATATTTATGTTGCTGTAGAGGTAAAACCTGAATTTCCGGGAGGTATTCAAAAATTCTATGATTTCGTAAAAAAAGAATATAGATCACCACAGGTTGACAGAGACCTGAAAGGAAATGTTATCGTGGAATTTGTAGTAGAAAAAGACGGAAGTCTTACTGATATTAAAGTACTTCGTGATATAGGTCACGGTACGGGAGCAGAGGCTATCAGAACCCTGAAAAAATCAAGAAAATGGAATCCTGGTATCCAAAACGGAGTTCCTGTTCGTGTTCGATATACGCTTCCAATAGCAGTAAGTGTTAGAGCTCAGTAATGATAAAATTTAACAATAATAATTTCAAACAGAAATCGCCTAAAAAGCGATTTTTGTTTGTTTTTGGAATGTTCTTTTTTTTACTATATCTCTTCATGGGATTGGCAGTAATTTTCTGGAAAAACTTTCCATTAGAACTCTCTCAAACACAGAAAATTGCTTTGGGAGTAGTGCTTATAGTTTATGCTTTTCTGAGGTTTATAAGGCTTTTGCAGGAAAGAGATTAATTGATTTTTCTTTTATTAAATTTAAAAATTAGAAAATGAAAAAAACAATTGTATTTATTTTCGTTGCCTTAGGTGTTGTGTTTTCTTGTAAGAAAGACAAACAACCAAAAGAAACTATTCTTTCCGGTAGTGTAACCTTACTTACAGATGAATCTCTTTTCCCGATTGTCGAAGATCAAGTGAGTGTGTTTGAGCATAATTACAGAGCGAATGTCAAAATCAGCAGTCAATCTGAAGCACAAACCGTCAACTCGTTGTTGAGTGATACGGTCAGAGTTGCGGTTTTGAGCCGTATGCTCACAGCGGAAGAAGAAGCTGTTTTTACTCAGAAAAATATTACACCAAGAATTACTCGTTTTGCTCTTGATGCCATTGCTTTTATTTGCAATAAAAAATCAAATGATACGTTGATGGAAATGGATGAAGTATTGAATTACATCAAAGGAGAACCAAGTAAAATCAAAGCACTAGTTTTTGATAATCCGAACTCCGGAGCTATGAGATTGCTTTGTGAAAAGGCAGGAGTTAAAGTAGGAGCGAATAAAAACGTATTTTCAAAATCTTCGAGTCAGGAACTTATTAAATTCATTTCAGAAAACGAAGGTTATATCGGAGTTGTAGGAGTAAATTGGCTAACACAGCCTCCACAAGCTCTACAAGAAAGTTTAAAGAATATCCACGTTTTGGCCGTAAAAAATGTTAAAACCGCTAGTGGTGACACTAATTACTACAAACCTTCTCAAGCCAATATAGCCAGGAAATTATATCCAATTACTCGAGAAGTGTATTTGTTAAATTATCAAGGCACAACCGGTTTGGGTATGGGTTTTGCATCATTTGTGGCAGGAGATGTGGGACAGCGAATTGTCTTGACCTCCGGACTTGCACCAATGCAAGTAGATCAAATGAAAATAAACGTAACAAAAGAATTCAATAATTAAAATTAGATACAATGAAAATGAGAAAGATGACATTTTTAAGCCTGTTTTTAGTGAGCTTGGGGCTTCAAGCTCAAGATTTACAGCAAGCTAAACAAGCCGTAGACGCAGAACAATATCAAAAAGCCAAAACCATTCTCAAATCAATTATCAGTGCTGATGCAAATAAGGGAGAAAATTATTATTATCTAGCAGATATATATCTTACTCTTAAAGAAACTGATTCCGCTAAAATTTATTTGAATCAAGGGCTACAAGCAAAAGACAATGCTCATTTCAATTATATTGGTTTAGGGCAAATTGCTCTTGACGAAAATAACGTTCAACAAGCTACAGAAAATTTCAATAAAGCTGTTGAGAACATAAAAAAACGTGATACAGAAGAGCTTATTAGTATAGGTAGAGCTTATACTAATGCTGAAAATAAAGATATCAAAAAGGCTATCGAGTTTTTAACTAGAGCAATTCAAGCCGATGCTAAATCAGCCCAAGCTTATTTAGCTTTAGGAGATGCTCACCAAGCAGATAAAAACGTAAATGATGCTTATAGAGCTTATCGTGATGCTTTGTCTTTAGATAAAGATTTAAAAAGAGCAAAACTTAGAATGGCTGTAATTACGAAAAATGCTAAGGCGTTTCAAGAAGCAGCTAATTCGTTTAACGAAATGGCAGCAGCAGCACCAGATTACGGACCTGTATATCGAGAGCTAGCAGAAACTTATTATTACTGGGGAGTAAACGAACCGGCTAAATATAAAGAATATACCAACAAGGCTTTGGAGTATTATAAAAAATATATGAGCCTTACAGATTATTCACTTAACTCAAGAATGAGATATGCAGATTTCTTAATTTTGACAGAAGATTATACAACTCTTGAAGCTGAAGCTAACAAAATGAAAAATGAGGATAAAATCAATCCTAGAATTTATCGTTATTTAGGTTATGCTGCTTTTGAGAACAAAAACTATCAAGAGAGTGTAGATGCTCTTACGACTTTCTTTGAAAAAGGAGATAAATTCATTTCAAGAGATTATTTGTTTTTAGCAAAAGGAAAACTAGCCCTTTCTAAAAAAGACGGAGTAATCACAGATATGGCTCAATTTGAAGATGCACTAAAAGAATTAGAAACTGCTGTTGAAAAAGATCCATCTGCAGGAGGTGAATTTAGTTCTTTGGGTGAAGAGTTATATAAAGAAAAACTTTATGATGCAGCAGCAAAAGTATTTGTTTTATCTACTCAAGATACAGAATCAAAATCATTTGCTATTGATAACTTCTATTTAGGAAACTCAGTTTTATTTGCTTACTCTAACAAATTGGCAGATAAAAATGCAAGTGGAGAAGAATTTACTGAAGAAGAAAAAGCAGATAATTTATATTGGTTAGAAAAAGCAGATATCGCTTTCGGACATGTAGTTCAAGCGGCTCCAACTACTCATGATGCGGTACTGAACTGGGCAAAAATTAACCGTTTTATTGATACAGATGAAGCTTTGGCAAAAGCAGTTACTCTTTATGAGGATTATATCAGAATTGTGAATGAAAAAGGAGAAACCGTACTTTCACAAGCTAAGACTCAAAGAGAGCTTTTGGCAGGACACATGTTCTTAGGAGCTCAATATACAAAACTTGATGAGAAGGCGAAAGCTATTGAAAATTTCGAGAAAGCTCGTAATTTCAATCCGAATGAGGAAAACAGAAATTATATTGACCAGTCATTAGAACTTTTGAAAAAGTAATTAAATAGACATAAATAAAAATGCCCCAAAAATTGTAAAGCTATTTGGGGCATTTTTTTTTATGGAAAATAGTTATGATTTAATCTCGTCAAACCACTCCGTAAGTTTAGGGAAAATGACTTCTGAAATTTCAGAAACCGGTTGATATAAAAACGATTCTTCTAATGTCTCTTCAGAGGCGAATGCTTTATTTTCATTTAGTTTTTCGAAGAAATGTAAAAAAACACTCAATATTAATAGGGTTTTTAATAAACCAAAAACACCACCTAAGATTTTATTCATCAATCCTAATCCGGAAAAATCAGCCATTTTAGTAAACACTTTTCCTAGTAACGTAATACCAATAACTACTGCAATAAACGTAATTACAAAAGCAATAATTTCTAAGTGTTTCCAGTCTTTAGAGAAAGTGTTGCGAAGTATATCAGCTGTGAAAGATGAAAACTTTATGGCTATAAAAATTCCGACTAAAATCGATATAAACGAAGCTAGAGATACAAAGAATCCGCTCCAAAACCCTCGTATAAAACCGAAGAGTAGAAAAGCCAGTAAAATAATATCAAATACATTCATGTTTATTTCCTAAAGAAAGAGCAAGAGTCAAAAGAGGCCTTTAATGCACTTAATTCAAAGCGAAAACAGCTCCCAACCGAAACGTAGGGATACTCACTTTAAATTTTCTTGTTGTGGTAAAATTAACCATTGTATAAAAGCCTTTCATCGCTCCAAAAGGAGAGGTTAACAGACAACCCGAAGTATAAGTATGACTTTCGCCTGATTTTAGTATAGGTTTGTTGCCAACGACACCTTCACCATCAATAGCTTCGGTTTCACTTAGAGCATCAAAAATATCCCAATGACGAAAAAGTAACTGCACGGTATCTTTACTTTGGTTTTCTATGGTAACTCGATAGCTGAAAGCATAGTGAATTCTGTGATTTTTGAAGTAAGAACCTTCAAAATCAGTAAAAACAGAAACTTTTATGCCTTGTGTGATTTGAGAAACCATATTTTTTTCTCTAATGAATTGCCCAAAGATACAATTTTTAGTTCTAATTTCAAATCTAATAAAATTACAAAGTAATGCTTTAAAAGATTTGCGGTAAATAAAAGAAATTTGGCAAAACACTTGACAACCCCCCTTTTAGAATCGTATATTTGCACCTCATTAAAAAACAGCAAATGAAATTATCACACTTCAATTTTAACTTACCCAAAGAACTTTTGGCTGAGTTTCCTCCTGAAAACAGAGATGAATCAAGACTGATGGTTGTTGACCGAAAAAAAGGTACTATCGAGCACAAACTTTTTAAAGATGTGATTGATTATTTCGACGAAGGTGACGTGATGATTTTGAATAATACCAAAGTTTTTCCTGCCCGTTTATACGGAAACAAAGAAAAAACAGGTGCTAAAATCGAGGTGTTTTTACTTAGAGAACTCAATGCAGAACAACGTTTGTGGGATGTATTGGTTGACCCTGCTAGAAAAATCAGAATCGGGAATAAACTTTATTTCGGTGATGATGAGTCTCTAGTAGCAGAGGTAATAGATAATACAACTTCTAGAGGAAGAACCCTGAGATTCTTGTATGATGGTTCTTATGAAGAATTCAGAAGTAAACTTACAGAACTAGGAGAAACTCCAATCCCAAAATATATCTCAAGAGCAGTAACTCCTGAAGATGCAGAACGTTATCAAACGATTTATGCTAAAGAAGAAGGAGCTGTAGCTGCTCCAACAGCAGGACTTCACTTCTCGAAACATTTGATGAAGCGTTTAGAGATTAAAGGAGTTGATTTTGCAGAAGTAACGCTTCACGTTGGTTTAGGAACTTTCAACCCGGTTGAGGTAGAAGATCTTTCTAAACACAAAATGGATTCTGAAGAGCTTATCATTACAGAAGAAGCTTGTGAGATTGTAAACAAAGCTAAAACCAACAGAAAACGTGTTTGTGCTGTAGGTACAACATCGATGAGAGCTATCGAGAGTTCGGTTTCGTCACACAAAACACTGAATCCATACAAAGGATGGACAAATAAATTCATCTATCCGCCTTATGATTTCAGTATTGCAGATTGTATGATTACAAACTTCCATACTCCAAAATCAACGCTATTGATGATGATATCTGCTTTTTGTGGTCATGATTTAATGAAAAAAGCTTACGAAGAAGCAGTTAAAGAAAAATATAGATTTTACTCTTACGGAGACGCTATGTTGATTATCTAATAATCAGCTTACTTAATAAAAAACTCATCTAATTTTAGATGAGTTTTTTGTTTTTATAGGCTTTTTAAAGCAGCGACCAATTCGTCTATATCTTGTTTTGTGTTCTGATGACTAAACGAAATTCGTAATGAAGGTTTGTTTATTTCAGATTCTGGAAGTATTTCTTCTAAAACATGAGAAGGTATCAAACTTCCGGATTGGCAAGCACTTCCTCTGGAAACCGCAATTCCTTTCATATCTAAGCTAAACAAAATCGTCGGAGTCAAACTTTCAGAAAAAGGAAGCTGAACATTGATAATGTTATAAATGCCATTTTCAGAATCTCCGTTAATCTTATAACCCGGAAAATTTAGATCGAATTGTGCTGTCAAATAGTTTTTCAATGAAGTGATATGCTCTTTTTCAGATTCTAAGAGTTGATAGGAGAGTTCCAAAGCTTTTGCCATTCCCACGATTTGGTGAGTAGGCTCCGTTCCTGCTCGAATGCCTTTTTCTTGGCTTCCACCAAAAAATAGAGGTTTTAGAGTAATACCTTTTCTGGCGAAAATAAATCCGGCACCTTTTGGTCCGTGGAATTTATGAGCCGTCCCGATTAAAAAATCGATAGGCAGTTGTTGTAAATCTATTGGTAGTTTCCCCATTGCCTGAACGGTATCCGAATGAAAATAGGCTTTATGTTCTTTACAAAGATTCGCTACTTTTTCAATGTCTAAGATGTTTCCAATTTCATTATTCACATACATCAGGCTCACCAAAGTTGGTTTTTCTTCTTTAAGAAGTTCTTCCAGATGGTTCAAATCAATGTTTCCGTTTGGGAGTAGATTTACAAAACTAACTTCGATTCCGTATCTTTTTTCAAGTTCCAGAACCGTATTCAAAACGGCATGATGCTCAATTTTTGAGGTAATAATTCGCTTTACGTTTAAGTGAACGACTGCATTTTGCAATATCCAGTTGTTGCTTTCAGTAGCTGAAGAGGTGAAAGTAATTTCTTGTGAATTAGCATTCAGTAATTTAGCGATTAGCTTTCTTGAAATTTCAATAACGGCTTTAGCATTTCTTCCCGTGGCGTATGTAGAGGACGGATTTCCGAAATTATTTTTGAGTACATCGGTCATCACTTCGATAACTTCATCCCGAATTGGAGTGGTTGAGGCGTTGTCCAGATAAACTTTTTTCATCCTTATTTTTCACCAAAAGTATTAAAAAATTGGCAGATTAGCTGTTAGAATTTTTCTAAAATGACTTTTATGAAATCAGATTTTTTTCCGATATTTGTCGAACTATGCACAAGACTTGGCCAGGATTATTGCCCTATCTAAAGTTTCTTATCAAAAGAAACCCGGAATGATATGCCCTAAGCTGATAAGTGTCAGCTGTTGTGTTTTAGGAAGTATTCTAAAACACCGAGTTCAAATCTTTGTCTAATAAAAAAATAAGCAATATGCCTTTTTATCATAAACTTGGAAAAATTCCTCACAAACGACATATTCAGTTTCGTAAGGAAAACGGGGATTTCTACTATGAGCAGTTGTTCGGGACTATTGGTTTTGATGGAATGTCATCAAACATCTATCACGAACATCGCCCTACTCAAGTAAAAGAAATCCGTAGACAATATAGTGTTGCTCCGAAGATTGCCAAAGCTAATAACATTCAGTCATACAGATTGAGAGGTTTTCAGGTAACTCCGGAAAATGATTTTTTAGAAAGTCGTAAAATTGTATTGACTAATAGCGATTGTAATATTGTTTTGGCAGCGCCTAAGCAATCTACAAACGATTATTTTTATAAAAATACGGATTCTGATGAGGTGATTTTCATCCATAAAGGAACCGGAAAACTAAGAACCTTTTTAGGGAATCTTGATTTTAAATACGGTGATTATTTGGTGATTCCTCGTGGAATGATCTATAAAATTGATTTTGATACAGAAGATAACCGTTTGTTTATCGTTGAATCAAAAAGACCAATTTATACACCTAAACGTTACAGAAACTGGTTTGGTCAATTATTAGAACATTCTCCGTTTTGCGAAAGAGACATCCGTCAACCTCAAGAATTAGAAACCCATAACGAAAAAGGAGACTTCTTGATTAAGGTAAGAAAACAAGATGATATTTTTGATATGGTTTATGCTACGCATCCGTTTGATGTAGTAGGATATGACGGATTTAACTATCCGTATGCTTTGTCAATTCACGATTTTGAGCCAATTACAGGAAGAATTCATCAGCCGCCTCCAGTACATCAAACTTTTGAGACAGATGCTTTTGTGATTTGCTCTTTTGTTCCGAGGTTGTATGATTATCATCCGGAATCTATCCCGGCTCCTTACAATCACAGTAATATTGACTCTGATGAGGTTTTATATTATGTTGATGGAGACTTTATGAGCCGAAACGATATCGAAGCAGGTCATATTTCGTTACATCCGGCCGGAATTCCTCATGGGCCACATCCGGGAGCTATGGAAAGAAGTATCGGAAAAACGGAAACTCAAGAACTAGCCGTAATGGTTGATACGTTCAAACCACTTATGGTTACAGAAGAAGCAATGAAAATTGCTGATGACAAATATTATCAATCTTGGTTAGAATAATCGGCTCGCAGAGATAGCTGTATAAATTATATAAATGAATCAAAGTAAATTACCTGCAGATCCGCTGTCGATTATTTTAGGGATTATAGCTCTAGTAATAATTATTGGAGGATGTTGTTGCTACGGGATTCCAGCCATTATTTCGTTAGTGCTGAGTATTATCGGGCTTGTGTCTGCTAATAGAAGTCTTACAGAATATGATGCAAATCCTGAGGCATATTCGCATCAAAGTCGCAGTAATGTAGCTACAGCAAGAGTAATCAATATTATAGCTTTGATTATAAGTTCTATTGTTACTTTGATTATGATTGGATTTATAATTTTATATGGCTCTCTACTTTCATTTGGGATGTTTGATAATTACGATTACGAGTTTAATAATCGTAATTGGGATGAAGAAGAACAAACAGATTACGAATATGATTATGAAGAAGAGCAAATCATAGAAGAGGACTCTTTAGAACAAGATGGCGACTCTTTGGATATAGATTACGAAGAGGCCATATACATCGAACAAAGAATTTAAAATTTAAAACAACAAAAAACTAAAATAAAATGTCACAAGAATTAAAATCAGTTGAATTTGGTTTAGAGAAAATCTTCGAAGGTGCGCAAGATTTCTTACCTATATTAGGGACAGACTACGTTGAGTTTTACGTAGGAAATGCAAAACAAGCTGCTCATTATTATAAAACAGCATTCGGTTTTCAATCAGAAGCTTATTCTGGTCTAGAAACAGGAGTGAGAGATAGAGTTTCATACGTGTTACGTCAAGATAAAATTCGTTTGGTATTAACGACTGCCTTGAACTCAGAATCTCCAATTGGGGAACACGTGAAAAAACATGGTGATGGTGTAAAAATCGTTGCAATGTGGGTAGATGATGCTCGTTATTCATACGAAGAAACTGTAAAACGTGGTGCAAAATCATTCATGGAACCTGTTGTAACTTCTGACGAACACGGTGAGGTTGTTCAAGCAGGTATTTATGCTTATGGTGAAACTGTTTTCATGTTTACAGAACGTAAAAACTATAACGGAATTTTCATGCCAGGTTTCGTAAAATGGGAATCAGACTACAACCCGGCTCCGGTTGGTTTGAAATATGTTGACCACATGGTAGGAAACGTAGGTTGGGATCAAATGAATGTTTGGGTAAAATGGTTTGAAGATGTAATGGGATTCGTTAACTTCTTATCATTTGATGACAAACAAATCACAACTGAATATTCAGCATTGATGTCAAAAGTAATGGCAAACGGTAACGGACGTATTAAATTCCCTATCAATGAGCCTGCTGAAGGAAAGAAAAAATCTCAAATTGAAGAGTATTTAGATTTCTATGAAGGTGAAGGAGTTCAACATATTGCTGTTGCAACAGACGATATTCTTAAAACGGTTGCCGATATGAAATCTCGTGGTGTAGAGTTCTTGTCAACACCTCCTCAAGCTTATTATGATGCAATTCCTGAGCGTTTGAAAGATCACATGTCTAAATTTAAAGAAGACATCAACGAATTGCAAAAATTAGGAATCATGATCGATGCAGATGATGAAGGATATTTATTGCAAATCTTTACAAAACCTGTTGAAGATCGTCCTACTTTATTCTTTGAAATCATCCAAAGAATGGGAGCAAGAGGATTTGGAGCAGGAAACTTTAAAGCTCTTTTTGAGTCAATTGAAAGAGAACAAGAGAAAAGAGGAACGCTTTAATCTCTAAAATTATCAAATCATTAACAAACACTCCAATCGAAAACGTTGTATTGTCAAATTATTGTTAAATGTAAATTTTGAGTGATTTTATTTCAAAAATTGAAATATCTTTGCATAGGAATTTAGTTCGCATAGTAGCAAGTTAAATTTCTACATATAAGTTTTGGTTGGTTAATAATAGAAGACTCCACTATTTTTTAGTGGGGTCTTTTATTATTTGGTAGGTTCTGTAATATGGCGTGAAATAATTTTATACTTTTACGATAAGCTTTTAGCAATTGTAAAACCTTAAAACAAAAAGCTATGGACAAAACTAACCTAACCAAAGAATACACAAACGGTGAGATTACCGTAGTATGGCAATCGGGTAAATGTACTCATTCGGCCAATTGTGTAAGAAATTTACCTCAAGTCTTTCAACCCAAAGACACACCATGGGTAAAAATGGATAACGCCTCAAGTGCAGAAATTGTGGCAACAGTTAATAAATGCCCTTCGGGAGCATTGTCGATTAAATAAAAAACAGAAACTAAAAAAGAAAAGCCCCGAATTCAACAGAATTCGGGGCTTTGTTTTGATACGATTATCTATTAATAATACGTATATCTTTTTACTTTAGCGATATGTCTTGCTAAACGAATTACTTGATGGCTGTATCCGTATTCGTTGTCATACCAAATATAAAGTACAAGGTTTTTTCCGTCAGGAGCAATGATAGTTGCATTACTGTCATAAATTGCAGGAGCCGAAGTTCCTACGATATCAGAAGAAACCAATTCGTTGTTTAAAGAATATTTGATTTGCTCTACTAAATCACCTTCCAAAGCATATTTTTTCATCAAATTGTTGATGTCTTCTTTAGAAGTTTCTTTTTCTACTTGTAGGTTTAATACAACCAAAGATCCGTTCGGAACCGGTACTCTGATAGCGTTTGAAGTAAGTTTTCCGGTTAGGCTAGGAATTGCTTTAGAAACAGCGCTTCCGGCTCCGGTTTCTGTGATAACCATATTCAAAGCTGCAGAACGACCTCTACGGTATTTTTTATGAAAGTTATCCACTAAGTTTTGGTCGTTTGTATAAGCGTGGATAGTTTCTAAGTGCCCTTTGACAACTCCTAAGTTATCTTCGATTACTTTTAAAATCGGAGTAATAGCATTGGTCGTACAAGAAGCTGCAGAGAAGATATCTACTTGGTCTGGGTCATAATCGTTGTGGTTAACACCATAAACGATGTTTGGAACACCTTTTCCTGGAGCAGTAAGTAATACTTTATCAGCTCCTTTTGATTTCAAGTGACGGCTCAAAGCCTCTTCAGTTGTGAAAACACCTGTGTTGTCAATAACTAGAGCATTGTCGATTCCGTATGCGGTATAATCAATTTCTTCAGGATTGTTAGCAGGAATGATGTCAATAGTTGTTCCGTTGATGATAAGTGCTTTGTTAGCAAAATCAGCAATTACAGAACCGTTAAAATCACCATGAACTGAATCGTGACGAAGTAGTGAAGCTCTTTTTTCAAGGTTTTTCTCATCGATAGCGCCACGAACTACAATTCCTCTTAAACGAAGTTGTGTTCCTTTACCGATTTTGCTCATTAATTCACGAGCAAGTAGACGTCCGATACGTCCGAATCCGTAAAGAACTACATCTTTCGGTTCGTTATATTTATAATCTTTAGCATTTTGTAATTTGTCAATAACAAAAGCTTTAGCGTCGTTATATTTGTCATCTTCTAAGTGAAACTCATAAGTAAGTTTACCGATGTCTAACTTGGTGTGAGGCAAGTCTAGAGAAAGGATTTCTCTTGCGATTTCAACCGTATCAAAAACGGAAATAGGCTTACCAACAAACTCACAAGCATACTCATGAAGATTGATGATATCACTTACATTTCTGTCAATAAGTTGGTTTCTGAAAAACACCAATTCGATAGCTTTGTCATACCAAAGGTCGTTGATGATTTTGAGGAGCTCTACACTAGCTCTTCTTCTGTCAACCTGAAAAGAAAGTTCCTTTTCGTATAAAACTTGATCCATAAGAAAGAAATAAAAATTAGTTGTATTGATTTGAGTGGCAAATGTAATAATTTCAAACGTTTTCGTAAAATAATGTTTCTACATTTTTCGCTGAAATAAAGAAAATACCTAAAATTTGATGAAATACGGTTCGGTTTAAGGAATTTTACAATAAAACTCGCAACTGCTCAGCTCTAAAATTGGTCACATTTTTGTGGTCATGTTGTAACTAAAACCTCTGATGGCAGACTTATCAGAAAAGCTATTTAAAGAATCTTACTATCTTTGTCTAACAGAAACAAAATCGGATAAGCTATGGAAAACATAAACTTTATTGCTTTTGCGGCTCCAGCATTTTTTGTTTTTCTTTACTTGGAATATCTTTATGCAAAGCATAAGAACAAAGGAAAAATATTTAAGTATGAGAGTTCGGTTTCTAACACTACCATTGGGATAGCAGAACGTTTGCTTAACCTTTTTGTAACGGTTTCATTCTACAATCTTTTTGTTTGGGTATATGAAAATTATGCTCTTTTTACGCTTCCGAATGATTGGTATATGTGGATTTTGTTGCTTTTAGCAGCAGATTTTGTGTGGTATTGGTATCACCGTTTAGGTCACGAAATCAATATTTTTTGGGCCGCTCATATTGTTCACCATCAGAGCGAAGAATTTAATTTTACGGCTGCTGCTAGAATCACTACCATTCAAGCCCTTATCCGTACGGTTTTTTGGTGTGCTTTGCCTTTAGTAGGTTTTCATCCAACTATGGTAATGGGAATTTTGGTAGCTCACGGAATGTATTCTTTTTTTACGCATACTCAAGTGATTAAAGCTCCCAAATGGTTAGAATATGTGTTTATCACGCCATCGCTTCACGGAGTTCACCATGCTTCAGACGAAAAATATTTGGATAAGAACTACGGAGACGTTTTTGTGTTTTGGGATAAAATGTTCGGAACCTTTCAAAAGGAAGAAGAAGCTCCAAAATACGGACTCACTCACCCGATAGGCAGTTATAGCTTTTTGTGGCAACATTTTCACTATTACCTCGAAATTTATGAAGCTGCCAAAAGACAAAAGGGAATAAAGAACAAGTTGAGAGTAGTTTTTGGGAGTCCGGCTCTTATGGATCAGGATATTAGACCCGAACTCGAAAAGCGATTTTTTCAGAAAAATACATCTAGAGAAAAATTCAATTCTTCGTTCAAGAAGTATATCAACACTCAGCTTTTTGTAGTATCTCTTATTTTGATGTTTTTTAGTGCTTATTTTTCGAATTTCGATGGGGTAGAGAAAATTATTATTACCTTGGTAATTTTGATTACTCTTGTAAATATTGGAGCTTTACTCGAACAACGAAAATGGATTTATTATTTGGAATACATCAGAGTAATATTAATTATTGGTTTTACGTTTTATGAATTTGGTTATACCGAATTGGTTTATATCCCGATTTTGGTTTTAATAATACTAGAACAAAAATTAGCATTGAAGGAATGGTATTTGTATGATTTCCTGAATTACAGAAAAACCGAATAGAACTGCTTGATAAAAGCATTATTTTTTAAAAACAATCTAAGTGAATAAATATACAACCCTACTGCTTTTTTTATTGCTGTTAACTTCATGTAAATCAAGAAAAAACCTTGCTTATTCTGAGGCGGATGCTTCGTTTTCTACTAAGAAAGTAATAGAAAATTACCAAAACAATAAATTGGAATTCAACACGTTGCATATAAAGGGCAATGCTAAATACGGTATTTATAACCCAACGGTTGACATTCGTATCCGAAAAAGTGAAGAAATTTTGGTTAGTGTTCGTATGCCTATTATCGGTGTTATAGCTAAGGCGAAAATTACTCCTAATTACGTTAGCTTTTATCAGAAAATCGATAGTGAATATTTTGAAGGCGAATATGATTTTCTGAGTAATTTATTGGGAACAGAACTCGATTATCAAAAGGTTGAAAACTTGCTTTTAGGTAAAGTAATAGATGATTTAGCAAAAGATAAATTTCAATTCTCGATTGAAGACAATACATATCGCCTCACAACAATTTATTCAAGTCTGAAAAAATCTTACTTTTTCGCCCCGGATAACTTTAGACTCGAAAAGCAGTTTTTAGAACAACCTCTTCAAGGGAGAAATGTGTTGATAAAGTATTCAGGGTATAAAAATTATGAGGAAAACGTATTGCCTCATTCTGTTGTTTTTAATGTTGAAAATCAGAAAGATAAAAATGAAATCAAGTTAGAATATAAATCAGTAGAATTTAATACAGATATTTCTTTTCCGTATGAGATTCCTCGAGGTTATTCCGAAATAATTATTGATTAACTTTGCCAAAATTTTTCTTCTAATGTCTAGATATCGTTTAAGTATAATTTTCCTTTTGTTTACCCTAGTTTCTTTTTCGCAAATAGACAAGCAAAAGGAATTGGAGCAACAAAAAGCTCAGATTCAGAAGCAATTACGAAACTTTCAAGAACTTCTGGAAGTTGAAAAAACGAAGGAAAAATCTACCCTAGACAAAATTCAAGAGCAACAAACCAAAATTCGTCTTACCGAACAACTTATCAAAACCACCAAGCAACAGGAAGCTCTGCTAGCAAAAGATATTGCCAAAAACGAAAAGGAATTGGCTGCTTTGGCAAAAGAACTGGCTGCCCTAAAAGCTGATTATGCTCAAATGATTATTCGCTCTTATGAAACTCGTTCTGAGCAGAGCCGATTGATGTTTATTCTCTCTTCTGACAACTTTTTGCAGGCTTATAAAAGAATTCAGTATATGAAACAATATGCTGATTATCGTAAGGAGCAAGGTGAGGAAGTGAAAGAAAAATCATTGGTTTTAGAAGCAAAAAATAAGGTTCTCGAAAAACAAAAAGCCGAAAAAGAAAAGCTGATTAAAGAAACTGAAAAAGAATATCTGGCTCTTGAAGCAGAGAAAAAACTTCAGGATGCGTTGATGGCTCTTATCAGTAAAAACAAGAAAAAATATTTGTCTGATATCAAGAAGAAACAGCAGGAAATCTCTGAAATAGACAAAAAAATCGAAAAGATAAAAAGGGAAATTATTGCGGAGGCCAACCGTAAGAAAGCCTTGGCCGAAGGTAAAAAAGTAGATGAGAAAAACATTTCTTCTACTAAAATTGACCTGACTCCTGAAGGAAAAATAATAGCCGGAAACTTTAAAGCCAATCAAGGGAAATTGCCTTGGCCGGTTGAAAGAGGAACGTTGTATTCACGTTTTGGATTACAAAAATCTACTATTGTAGGAACGTTGGATGTAGATAACAAATGGGTTGATTTCAAAACAGAATCCGGGGCAGAGGCTCAAGCTGTTTTTGAAGGAGAAGTTTCTACCATTATGGTGCATACACCAACCTATATGTTTGTGATGGTAAGACACGGAGATTATTTGACCGTGTATGGAAATTTAGATAAAGTGTATGTGAAAGTAGGTGATAAAGTGAACCTTAAACAAAAACTAGGTAGAATTCATACAGGTTCATCAGGAACGATTCTTAGATTTTCTATAAGCCAAAATATTAACACCCTCAATCCGGAAAAATGGCTTTACGGACTTTAATCGGAAGCTAATTATAACAAGACAAACTCTCAACAAGAAATGGAAGATCACTTAATCAATCACCCTGGACTTATCATCGGTTTCGGAATTGCAGTACTCATTATGCTATTGCTAGACCTTGGTGTTTTCAACAAAAATGCTCACATAGTTTCTAATAAGGAAGCTTTGACTTGGAGTGTCGTTTGGATTTCGCTAGCGATGATTTTCAGTGGAGTTGTTTATTTTGTTCTGGATAAACCCCAAGGAATAACCGATAATTTCTCGAAATTTCAGGCGGCTTATTGGATAGAAAAAGCCCTTTCAGTCGATAATCTGTTTGTGTTTATTTTGGTTTTTAAGTTCTTCAAAATCCCGAAAGAATATCAACATAAAGTGTTGTTTTGGGGAATTTTAGGTGCTTTGGTGTTTCGAGCTATTTTTATTTTTGCAGGAGTTGAACTTATCAAACATACGTATGTTACAGTTCCGTTTTTGGGAATTGATCCTGAAACCGGACTTAGTAGAGAACTTAACGTAGTTTTATTTGTTTTCGGAATCTTTTTGATTGGAGCGGGAATAAAATCATGGTCATCACACGATGGTGAACAGGAGGAGTCAAAAGACTTAAACAAAAACATAGGTGTAAGAATCGTACACCGATTTTTTAAAGTATCTAGTGAATTTAGCGGAGATAAATTCTTTGTCGTAAAACAAGGAGTGAAATATGCTACACCACTTTTTGTGGCTTTGGCAGTAATCGAAATTACTGATTTAGTTTTTGCTGTAGATAGTATCCCAGCTATTTTTGCGATTGCTCCAGACGACCCGTTTATTCTTTACACCTCGAATATTTTTGCCATTTTAGGGCTTCGTTCGCTCTATTTCTTGTTGGCAAATTCTATGGATATGTTCTCTAAACTCCACTATGGTTTGGCTGTGATTTTGAGTTTTATCGGAATCAAAATGCTTATTATGCCGTTTTACCACTTTGAATCAACCGTTTCACTTTCGATTATTGGAGGAGTATTGTTGATTTCAATAATTTGGTCGTTGCTTACGAGGAAAAAATAATAATCCTAATTCGTAATTCCCGATTCCTAATTCGTAATTAAAAATGCTTACTGATACCCATACCCATTTATATAGCGAAGAATTCTCTGAGGACAGAGACGAAATGATTCAAAGAGCTTTGGCAATAGGGGTGAAGCGGTTTTTTATCCCTGCTATTGACAGTTCTTATGTTCCCAGTATGTATGAACTCGAAGCGAACTATCCGGAAAATGTGTTTTTGATGTGTGGTTTGCATCCTACTTATACCAAAGAAAATTATCTGGAAGAATTGGCTTTTGTCGAAAGACAACTTCAAGAAAGAAAGTTTTATGCCATAGGCGAAATCGGGATTGATTTGTATTGGGACAAGACATTTTTGAAAGAACAACAAGAGTCATTCAGACGTCAAATCGGATGGGCGAAACAATATAAATTACCTATCGTAATCCATTGTCGAGAAGCTTTTGATGAGGTATTCGAAATTCTAGAAGAACAAAAATCAGATGATTTGTTCGGGATTTTTCATTGTTTTACGGGAAATTTTGAGCAAGCGCAAAGAGCGATTTCGTTGAATATGAAACTCGGAATTGGGGGAGTGGTAACTTTCAAAAACGGAAAAATCGACCAATATCTCAACCAAATTGACCTTAAACATATCGTTTTGGAAACAGATTCTCCTTATCTGGCTCCGATTCCGTTTAGAGGAAAGCGTAACGAAAGTGCTTATGTACTGAATGTAGCTCAAAAATTAGCTGATTTATACGGAAAATCAGTTGAAGAAATAGCGGAAATTACTACTCAGAATTCTAAAGAGGTTTTTGGAATTTAATTAGATAGAAATGCACAAATTCCGAGTATTGAGACCTCAGAAATCTGTGCATTTTTTGTCTTTTTTCTACGAGCTAAAATCTATCTTTCTTGAAATAAACATCACAGCTGCCAAAATCAGGAATAATCCGATACTGCCTACAAGCAATGCATAGTTTTCTAATTGGATAATCACGAAAATAAATCCGTAAAGAGCAGAGAGAGAAACCCCGATTAGCATTGGAAATTTTTTATTCTTCAAAATAGAAACCGAATAAGCCGTAATAAGGCCTACCACAGCAATCGTAGCAATTAAATAAGCTTTCAAGAAACTACTGTGTTCGGTAATAGAAATCAGAAGTGTGTAGAACATTATCAGAGCCAAACCAATCATAGTATATTGGAAAATATGTATTTTGATTTTGCTGACACTCTGAATCAGGAAGAATATCAGAAATGTAAGACCAATAATAAGGAAACCATATTTCGAAGCTCTATCGTTTTGAACATATTGATCTACCGGAATAATAAAATCCACATCAAAAGAATATTGACTGACTTTAGGCAAAAAGCCAAAAGATTGTTGAGCAAAAGGTCTATTAATATGAAGTACTTTCCAGTTGGCTGTAAAACCGTTGTCTGTAATGTCATGACTTGGCAAGAAACTTCCGTTAAATTTTGGAGCATTCCAGTTAGATTTCATCGAAGCTTCGGTTGTTTTCCCGATAGGTACAATACTGATTTTAGAGCTTCCTTGATAGTTTATCGAAAAGTTGAAAGTGCTGTTTTCAAAATAATTCGAAAAATCAATATAAGAAGTTTCTAAAGACGAAACCGGATTCTCAGAGGCTATAATTTCACTATCTGATTTGTAATAAACCGGTTCAAACGTATATTTTTCGCCACCCAAATTAATAGAAACCGCATCTTTAATGCTCGACAAATTTGAAGTTTGGATAACAATCGTGGCTTTATCCCATTCGATATCTTCGTCTGCAATAGTTTTTATCGAAAAATCAGGTTTGGTAAAATGTCCGTTAAACTTCATTTGAGCGGTGAAAAGCACCGCTTCATAATTACTTCGATATTTGGTTTCGGTTGAAACTTCAGTTTGGTTAGTAAGTTGTTCAGGAAAGAAGTAAGCAAAATTTTTAATGGCTTGCCTTTCGGTAGTTATGGTTTTATTTTGGTCATCGAACACTTTGTTTTCTGTATAAGTGGTGTAAGGAACCTTCAAAATAGGTCCGTAAACAAAGACTTCTCGACCCCATTTGGAGTTGATTTCGTTTACGACCTCTTTTTGCCTTTCTGCTCTTTCGTGAATAAGGTCATTCACAATTGCCAGTGGAATTAGCAGAATTAAAGTAAGTAATCCTACCATAATCAGTCGTGCTGTAGTGGACTGAAAAATCGATGTGAAGTTTTGATTTGTGCTCATAATTTATATTGATTTTTAAATTGTTACTTTTTAATTGTGATGGTCTATAAAATGAAGACCGATAAAAGCATATAGAATAGAAATAGGAATGTTAAGTAGTAAAATTCCCATTCTGATAAGGAGATACTGCCAATGATTTTTGTTGAATAGCAACGTAAAAATCAGGATGATAAGTAGAAAAATGTGTGCCCAAAAAGCAACACCCATAAATATAAGACCTACTACAGCTACATCGCTTGAATAATCCAAAAGGAAGAAAGTTCCTAGAATAATTGTCCCAATAATCATGGCTGCAAAAGCGGTTACATCGGTTATCTTTCCTAAAACTGAAATTCGTTGTTCTTGTGTATTCATGTTTTTTATGTTTTAAAAGTACTTTGAAATTCAAAGTGTTTGAGTAAAAAAATAATTGCTTGAATTATGACTTCTTAATAATCTTCTCCAAAGCCTCCAAATGTTCTTGAAAAGCTTGCTTTCCTTTTTGGGTAGCTTTATAGCTAGTATTGGTTTTTCGACCAATAAACTTCTTTTCTACGATGATGTATTCTTCACTTTCCAAGGCTTTGGTGTGGCTGGCAAGGTTTCCGTCTGTAACGTCAAGGAGTTCTTTTAGAGTGTTGAAATCCACACTGTCATTGACCATCAATACAGACATAATCCCTAAACGAATTCGGTTATCAAAAGCTTTGTTTATATGTTGAAGAATCTCTTTCACAAAAAATGTTTTATTTGTTTAAGGTTTAAAGTTTAAGGTTGCGAAACATTGAACTTTAAACCTTAAACTTTAAACCAAATTATTTATCATATTTAAAATACATTACGCCTCCATAAGCGATATGACTAATCCCGAAACCAATCACCCAAAACAAAAGTCCGTAACCGGGAAATTCAATAGCTATCAGCCCTAAAATGATTTCGGTAATTCCGAGATAACGAACATCACGAAAGGTATATTTGCTCACATTCACACAAGCAAGACCGTAAAAAATAAGTGTCATAGGAGCAATGAGCCCATAGTATTGATTTTTGAGAAGCAGAACAATTAAAATTCCACCGGTCAACATCGGGATAGCAAAGTTCAGAAATGCTCTTTTTGAAGTAGAATTAACAAGTGTTTCGCCATTTCGCTTTGCTTTTCTATACGATAAAACATAAGCAGTTGTCAAAGACAAGAATAAAACCAAAATTGCAATTCCGACTATGGCTTTAAAGGTTATGCTTTCGAGTGTGATGTAGTCATAACTGTGATTTTCAATCAACATTCGGACGAAATAAGCTCCAATTAAGGCATAAAATCCTGCCAATATTCCGGCTAGTCCGCTCAACGACAAAAATTGCGTTGATTTGCTCATCATTTGCTTGATGTCTTGCAAGTCCTGAAGGTAATTTTTCGTATCCATAAAAAGCACTTTGAATTGCAAAGTAAAATAAAAAGAAAATACCATGCAACACTTTTTCAAAAAAATATAGAATAATTTTACTTTTTAATCAACCCAGTCAAAATCTTCATTTTTAAAACCAAGTAAATAGACCTTTTCTTTGGCTCTGGTAATGGCCGTATAGAGCCATCTGAGGTAATCTCTGTCTTGCCCGTTGGGGAGATAAGGTCGCTCAATAAAAACGGTATTCCATTGACCACCTTGGGCTTTGTGACACGTCACAGCATACGAAAACTTTACTTGTAGTGCATTGAAATACTCATTTTCTTTAACTTTTTTGTATTTCTTGTAGCTGGCTTTTTCGTCCTGATAATCTGCCATAACCTCTTGATACAATCGGTTTTGTTGTTCGTAGGTTAACGAAGGGGATTCGCTAGTAATAGTGTCAAGAAGTAAAATAGTTTCAAAAGGTTGTTGATTCGGATAGTCAATCATTCGAACTTTAACCTTAGCAAACTGAAAGCTATAAAGTTCTAAGATTTTAAAGATTTCCAGTACTTCGATAATGTCTCCGTTAGCTATAAATCCGGCTTCATCGGTTGGTTTAAGCCAAAAATAATTGTTCTTTACTACCATCATTAAATCGCCTACAGAAAGTTCGCTTTCTCGATCTAAAATCGCTTTTCGGATTTGTTGGTTGTATTGGTTAGCTCTTTTGTTGGAACGAACGATAAACGACGTTTCCTCAACTCCATTTTTGTCATAAGCATCAAAAATAGCATCTTGAATATCGTATCCTTCAGTTAGTCGGACGATGTCTTTAAATCCGTTTAAATCAAAATGAAAATCAATAAGATAATCTTCTTTTAAAAGTTCTCTGATTTGAGTAGCGTTGTATAAAATTCCGGAGCCTTCTTCTTGTCTCATGACTTCGTCCAACTCAATATGACCAATTTCTAAACCAAAAAAGGACGAATTATCTTCTTCAAGAGCCGGGCTCATATCTAGGTTTACAGGAGGTAACTGAGCGGTGTCTCCAATCAAAATGAGTTTGCAATTCACACCTGAATAAACATACGAAAGCAAATCATCAAACAACGAACTGTTTTCGTACATACCATTTTCAATAGGAGCATTCGAAATCATCGAAGCTTCATCTACGATAAAAATAGTGTCTTTATGTTTGTTGGGTTGAAGGGTAAACTTTACGTTTCCGGACTTCACATTCGGAAAGTAGATTTTTTTATGAATGGTAAATGCTGTCTTGCCCGAATAATTAGAAATCACTTTTGCAGCTCGACCCGTTGGAGCCAACAATACCGATTTTTTCCCGATTTTGCTTAAGTGATTGACAACTGTCGAAATGATGGTTGTTTTACCCGTTCCCGCATAACCTTTTAAAATAAAAATGTCATGCCTACTTGAATTACTCACAAATTCCGAAATCTGACTAAAAAAAATATCCTGCTTTTGTGTTGGCTCAAAAGGGAAGTTGTTTTTTAGAATAGTATAGAAATTCATTGGTGATTGTGTGAGTTGTGGTAAGTAACCACAAAGGTACGAGCTAAAACCTGAAACTAAAAATTAAGGAGCCAATCGCTCGATTTTCCAAGAATAATCAGGCTCTACAGTATATCGAATTCTGTCGTGTAAACGATTCGGGCGACCTTGCCAAAACTCCACACTCACAGGTCGAACCAAAAAACCACCCCAATTTTCTGGTCGTGGGATTTCTTTTCCTTCGAATTGTTTTTCTAAATCCGATAGTTTTTCGGCTAAAAATTCTCTTGACGGAATCACTTGACTTTGAGGTGAAACTACAGCCCCTAATTTACTTCCGTCTGGTCGTGAAGCAAAGTAGTTATCCGAAACATTTTCAGGTGTTTTTTCTGCTTTTCCTTTGATGATAACCTGTCGTTCCATCGAATGCCAAAAGAACGAAAGACAAATATTCGGGTTGTTTAAAATGGCTTTTCCTTTTTCGGAATTGTAATTCGTATAAAAAATAAAACCCTCTTCATAGAATTTCTTCAATAAAACAATTCGAGCTTTCGGAAAACCGTCTAACCCGATGGTCGAAACCGTCATCGCATTAACCTCTTCTACTCCTCCAAAATCTTCTACTTCGTGAAACCAACGGTTAAACAAATTGATGGGATCTTCAGGGATTTGACTTTCTAAAAGTTCGCTTTTTTCGTATGATTTTCTGTAATCGCTTAAGTCGTTCATTTTTTCTTATTTAAGTAATTCTTTCACTCTCGGAATAATTTGCTCTCCGTATATTTTTATAGAATTCATCATATCTGAATGATTAGGACTACCCACATCCATGTGAGCTGAAAATCGTGTCAGGCCTAATTCTTTGATGATAGTCGCTATTTTTTGAGCGGTTTCTTCTGCTGAACCAACAAGTAAATGGCCATTTTCAGAACGTCCGAAATCAAAATTTGGTCTGTGATACGGAGGCCAATTACGACTTTTCCCGATTCTATCCATTTGAGCGGCATAAACCGGATAATAGCTATCAGCTACACTTTGGCTGTCTTCGCCAAAAAAACTATGCATATGCACGCCAACCTGAAACTTTTCAGAGTCGTGACCATTGTCTAAATAAGCTTGCTTATAGTATTCGAAAAGCGGTTTGAAGTTTCTCCAATCTCCACCAATAATCGCAAACATCACTGGTAACCCTAATTTTCCGGCTCTAATAACTGATGCTGGAGTTCCACCAACAGCAACCCAAATTGGCAATTGTTCTTGTTGAGGTCTCGGGAAAATTTCTTGTCCTAATAGAGGTGCTCTGAATTGCCCATTCCAAGTGATGATTTTTTCTTGGTTTAATTTAAGTAATAATTTTAGTTTCTCATCAAAAAGAGCATCATAATCCTTTAAATCTAAACCAAAAAGTGGAAACGATTCAATAAAAGAACCACGTCCTGCCATAATTTCGGCTCTTCCTTTTGAGAGTAAATCAACTGTGGCGAAATCTTGGAATAATTTTACAGGATCTGTAGAGCTAATAACCGATACAGCACTTCCGAGTTTGATTTTTTGAGTTACGGTAGATAAGGCTGCTAACAAAATTTCGGGTGATGCTACAGCATAATCTTCTCTGTGATGTTCTCCGATTCCGAAAAAATCAACTCCAAGAGCATCCATCAATTTCACTTCTTCAACAATTTGTGCCAAACGTTCTTGAGCTGGCTGAACGTATCCTGTTTTTTCGTCTATTTGGACATCGCCAAACATCCCGACACCGAATTCTATCATAATTTTAGTTTAGGAAAATCTACTTACAAAGATAATCCTTAAATTTGAGTTTTTAACGCTAGAATGACAACTAAAACTCCGCTACTTCAAATCCAAAACCTGGTAATTTCCTTTTCAAGAGAAAACTCTTGGACAGATGTTATCAAAGGCATTTCATTTGAATTACACAAAAACGAAATTTTAGGCATCGTAGGCGAATCAGGCTCAGGAAAGTCCGTTTCGTCTTTGGCTGTATTAGGACTTTTACCTAATAAAATTTCAAGGATTTCAAACGGAAAAATCCTTTATCAAGAGAATGATTTAACTCAAAAACCTTCAAAAGACTTTCGGAAAATCAGAGGTAGAGAAATCTCGATGATTTTCCAAGAGCCGATGTCGTCTCTTAACCCGAGTTTGAAATGCGGTTATCAGGTAGAGGAAATTCTTTTCGAACATACGAATCTCTCTAAAAAAGAAGTCAAAGCAGAGGTTTTGTCGCTTTTCGAAAAAGTAAAACTCCCGAATCCTGAAAAAATTTACAACAGTTATCCGCATCAAATCTCGGGTGGTCAAAAACAACGAGTAATGATTGCCATGGCAATTGCCTGTAAACCGAAAATCTTGATTGCAGACGAACCCACAACCGCTCTGGATGTAACGGTTCAGAAAGAAATCATTAAACTTCTGAAAGACCTGCAGCAAGAAACCGGAATGAGTATCATATTCATTTCGCACGATTTGGCTTTGGTTTCTGAAATTGCAGACAGAGTTTTAGTGATGTATAAAGGCGAAATTGTCGAACAAGGCGAAACAAAAGCTATTTTCCACAATCCGAAGCAGACCTATACCAAAGCACTAATTGCTTCTCGTCCGTCTTTGGATGAAAGGCTTAAAAGGCTTCCGACCATTGCGGATTTTATGAACGATACGACTCCTACAGAAATAATTACTCAAGAAGAAAGAACCAAAAGACTAGAGCATTTATACACTCAACCGCCTATTTTAGAGGTGAAGAATATTGAAAAAAACTACTATTCGAAAATTGGAATTTTAGGTAGAAAATCGGTTTTTCAAGCGCTTAATGATATAAGTTTTAAGGTCTATGAAGGCGAAACCAAAGGACTTGTAGGCGAATCTGGCTCTGGAAAATCAACCATAGGGAATGCCATTTTACAACTTGATAAAGCTACAAAAGGGCAAATTTTCTACAAAGGCACAGATATCACCACACTTTCGGATAAGGAATTTAAAAACTTTCGGAAAGAAATTCAGATTATTTTTCAAGACCCATATTCTTCACTGAATCCGAAAATGAAAGTTGGTGAATCCATTATGGAACCGATGCAGGTGCATAAACTTTATAAAAACAACAAAGAACGAAAACAAAAGACTATCGAAATTCTCGAACGTGTTGGACTTTCGGAGGAACATTTCAATCGTTATCCTCACGAATTTTCGGGTGGGCAACGTCAACGAATCGGGATTGCCCGAACCATTGCTTTGCAACCCAAACTCATTGTTTGTGACGAATCGGTTTCGGCTTTGGATATTTCAGTTCAGGCACAGGTTTTGAACCTATTAAACGAACTGAAAGAGAACTTCGGATTTACCTATATTTTTATTTCGCACGATTTGGCTGTGGTAAAATATATGTCAGACAAAATTTTAGTGCTCAACAAAGGAAAATTAGAAGAAGAAACAGAAGCCGATGAATTGTACCAAAACCCAAAAACAGAATATTCTCGTAAACTAATTGAAGCGATACCAAAGGGAAATTAGTCAGCTAGTCGAATGTCAAAAGTCTTAAGTCAAAATATAATTATCTTTAAAAAATATTTTATTATTGTTTTTCGATAATTTTTGTATATTTGCAGCTGAACTTAAAAATATATAAAATGAAAAAGCTGTTTATTTTAAGGTATTCAATAATCGTATTTATGATTCTAATGATAATTGGTTTATTAGAAATCTGCTATAATTATTTATTTAATTATGAAGAACATTCTATATTATATCAGGAAGGTACTTTTGGAATATTTACTTTTTATATAGGAT
>JBEBUB010000002.1:0-38079 GCA_040393445.1 Flavobacterium beibuense | reverse complement strand
TCCATTACTTCGTTTCCGTTTTTGCTGTCCAGGTTTCCTGTTGGCTCATCGGCTAAGATAATTTTAGGCTCGTTTACGAGTGCTCTTGCCACCGCTACCCTTTGTTGTTGACCTCCCGAAAGCTGTTGCGGGAAGTGTTTCAAACGGTGTGAAATATTGAGTTTTTCGGCTATTTTCTCTACTTTTACTTTTCTTTCGGATGCTTTTACTCCGTTGTAAATAAGCGGAAGCTCGATATTGTCATAAACCGAAAGTTCATCAATCAAATTAAAATTCTGAAAAATAAAACCGATGTTTTGTTTTCTTACTTGAGCACGGTCTTTTTCTTTGAGTCCGGCCATTTCTTTGTCTAAAAGTTTATAACTTCCTGAACTTGGACTATCCAACAACCCAATGATATTCAACAAAGTTGATTTTCCGCATCCTGATGGTCCCATAATCGAGATGAAATCTCCTTGATTTATGGTTAAATCAATTCCGTTAAGAGCTGTTGTTTCTACTTCTTCGGTTTGAAATACTCTGCTAAGGTTTTCTATTTGTATCATATTTATGTTATTTATTAGTCGAAAGTCTTAATGTCAAAAGTCGAAAGTCCGTAATCTAATAAAGCTGAATGTCCTTTCAAACTTTATGACTTATTCTAAATTCAATTCTTCTACGTCTTTATAGTCTTTGTATGACGAAGTGATGACTTTTTCACCTTCATACAATCCGTCTAAAACTTCGTAGTAATACGGATTTTCTTTTCCGAGTTTGATTTGACGTCTTTCGGCTTTTTGACCATTTACTACGAATATCCAGCTTCCTGAGGTTTCTTGATAAAAACTTCCTTTCGGCAACACTAGTTTTTGATCTCTTTCAGAAAGTATGAGTTTTACTCCAAAACTGATTCCTTCTTGTAAGGCTAATTCTTCTTTACTTAAAAAATTCAGTTCTACATCAAAACGACCTGATTTCACCTCCGGAAGTACTTTTGTTACCTGAACTTCAAGCGGTTTTCCTTTGAATTCCACTTGCCCTTTTTGTCCTACGGCTATTCTGTCTAAATAGAATTCATCAACTTGAGCTGTGAGTTTATAACCTTTCATTACATCAATTTTTCCGATGCTTTCTCCAGCATTATACGTTTTTCCTAAAATTGGGTCAAACGAAGATAATCTTCCGGAAAGCGGAGCCAAAACAATAAAATTTTGTTTGTTCTTTTTCAGGATTTCTAAACTCTTGTTCATCGTTGCAATAGATTGATTCATTTGAGCAACCTGAATCGCATTGGTTTGTTTCTCTTTTTCGATACTTTCCTGAATGATATTTTTTCGTTCTAATTGATAACGATAATTCTCTTCTGCAATGGTCCATTCGTTTTGCGAAATCACTCCTTTTTCGATAAGTCTTTTATTTCGGTCGTATAAATTTTTAGCTGCATTAAAATCGTGCTCGATAGCCACTAAATCTTTCAACAATCCTAATTCTTGATTTCTTAAATTGAGTTTTCCGACGTTCAGATTGTTGATTTGCTCAATAATTGCGGTTTCTTGAGTGAGATATCCTAATTCTGTATTCGGATTATAAAGCCTTGCCAAAGCCTGACCTTTTTCGACCATACTTCCGTTTTCTACGAAAATCTCTTGAACAGAACCTCCTTCAATTACGTTAATCAACATCGAATGTAACGGCTCTGTTTTGGCTTGAAATACGATAAAATCTTCAAAAAAATCTTGTTTTACTTCTTTTATCAGAATTTCCGAAGTTTTTACGTTAAGGCTTCTCTTTTTAGTAAAAGACAAATAACCCAAACATCCGAAAGCCAAAATGCCTATACCAATTAAAATCAGTTTTCTATTTTTATTACTTTTACGTTTTATAACTTTGTCCACAGTTCAATACATTGTAATTAAGCAAGATAAAAGTAATATTTGTGCCATTACTTTATAAATTTTTAAAGCATTGATTTTCAATAAAAACAAAATCAACTTTAAAAACCAAAGTGTACGTTTTCGGACAAGTGTACGTTCAAATTCGAACAATTTTTTTCATAAAACAACAACCAACGACTCAATACAACTACTAAATGAAGAAAAAACAAGCCAATATTTTACTGGTAGATGATCAGGAAGAAATACTTTTTTCGTTAAAAGTGCTTTTAAAAAAGCATTTTGAAGGTATTTTTTCGGCTGATTCTCCAAGAAAAATCCTTCAGGTTTTGGGCGAAAACGAAATCGATGTGGTTTTGTTGGATATGAATTACCGTATCGGGTTTGAAGACGGGAAAGAAGGAATTCATTGGCTCAAAGAAATCTCTAAATTTTCACCACAAACGGTTGTAATTCTAATGACTGCCTTCGGAAAGGTTGAAACTGCAGTCGAAGGACTCAAAAATGGCGCTTTTGACTATATTCTAAAACCGTGGGATAACGAAAAATTGCTCCAATTGGTTTCGAATGCTGTTGATGAAAGTCGGAAAAGAAAAAAGAAAAATGTATCGGAAACCAAAATTCAAGAAGCTTTTATCGGGAAATCAGATGCCATACTTCAGGCTTATAAATTAGCTGAAAAAGTAGCATTAACCGATGCAAATGTCTTGATTTTAGGAGAAAACGGAACCGGAAAATCTTTTTTAGCAAAATACATTCACGATCATTCCAAAAGAAAAGATAAACCGTTTGTTCACGTAGATTTGGGTTCGTTAAGCGAAAATCTGTTCGAAAGTGAGCTTTTCGGATACGCCAAAGGTGCTTTTACCGATGCCAAAACAGAGGTGAAGGGTCGATTTGAAATGGCACAAAACGGAACGATTTTTCTGGATGAAATCGGGAATTTACCACTTCATTTACAAAGTAAATTGCTTTATGTGATTCAGACAAAAAGTGTGGTTCGATTAGGAGAATCTACTCCAAGACCTTTGAATGTGAGAATTATAACAGCTACAAACGTAAATATCCATAGAGAAGTGTCTGAAAAACATTTTAGGGAAGATTTGTTGTACCGTATCAACACTATGGAAATCGAGCTACCTCCGCTTCGAAAACGAAAAATTGACATTGTGGATTTGGCTAATTTTCTACTGGAAAAAATAAAACATAAATACGAAAAAACCGATTTGTCATTTGACCAAAAACTTCTGAATCTAATAGAGAATTATCCGTGGAAAGGGAACATCAGAGAAATGGAAAACAAAATCGAAAGAGCGGTGATTTTAGCTGATAATAATGTCATTTCCATAAGCGAGATGGACATTGTGGATGGTGTTTTTATGGAAGAAGCAACCGAGGAAATTTCGGTGAATGATTTCGAGAGAATACAAATCGAAAAAACACTTTTAAAACACAACGGAAACATCAGTAAAGCAGCTCAAGAACTTAATTTGTCGAGACCAGCTTTATATCGACGAATGGAAAAATATAATATTAATTAGTGTCTTTACTATCTTTCACATATCGGGTTTTGATAATCATTCTGCTAATTGGGGCGATGGTATTTTGCCTGCTTAATAAGTATCCATATACTTCGTTGATTTTCGGTATACTCATTTTGATTGCACTTTTAGAGTGGTACGGATTTGTAAAAAGGGAACAAAGTTTTTACGAAAAAACCATCAAATCTATCTTACAACAAGATTTTTCGACTCATTTTTCAAGTATTTCTAATAAAAATCACGAACCATTAATCAAGCTATACAATCAACTAAAAGAAAGACAGTTCGAGAAAACTTCACAAGAAATGATTTTCCGAAATCTGCTTGATACTTTAGATAGCGGTGTGTTGATTTTAAACCAAAAACATGAAGATTGGAAAGTTTTTCTGATGAATAACTATTTTTCGGAGTTGTTTGCTATTCCGAAAGTTAGCGATTGGAATCACATTCGAAATTTTATTCCTTCGGTGTTTGAAGAAGTCGAAAAGACGAAATATCTAGACACGAAAGCTTCTGTAAACATTCGTTTTCAGAACGAAAATTTCCAAACTTTTGTGATGCAAACCTCTCGTACGACTTTTTATAATCAAGATTATTTTGTTTTAATTCTTGACCCAATTCAGAAAATAATCGACAAGAAAGAAAAGGAATCTTGGATTAATCTGATGAATGTAATCTCACACGAATTGATGAATTCCCTGACTCCGATTCAATCACTTTCTAATAGTTTACAATCTATTACAACCCAAGAAAATCTGGATAAAGAAGACATCGAAGACCTTCAAAACGGTTTACAAACCATTTCGAACCGAAGCAATCATTTACAGTTTTTTGTAGAGAATTACAGAAAACTTGCTTCGCTCCCGTCTCCTCAAAAGCAAATGACTGATTTGAGTATGTTGGTTTCGGAATGTTTAAGTGTAATGCAACCTGTTCTAAAATCTGAAAACATCGCTTTACATACAGAAATCGAAAAAGTGTATCTGGAAGTTGATAGACAACAACTCGAACAAGTGTTTATAAACCTGATTACCAATAGCATATATTCTCTAAAAAACATTTCTGATAAAGAAATTTCGATTCAGTTGGCTCAAAAAGATAAACGGATTTCCATTCAAATCACAGATAACGGTCAAGGAGTCGAAAAAGAAATCGAAAAGAAACTTTTCCTTCCGTTTTTCACCACCCGAAAAGAAGGTGCAGGAATCGGGTTAACGTTATCGAAAAACATCGTCGAGGCACACGGAGGGTATTTATATTTCAGTTCAGAAAACGGAAAAACAAGTTTTACGATTCAGTTGATGAAGCAATAACTTCATTTTTTAAAATCTGTAAAACTCTTTCGAACTCATCTGAAATTGATGCTTTAATAGAGATTTCTTCCTGAGAATAAGGATGAAGAAATGTAAGTTCACTAGCGTGAAGAAGCATGGTATTCATCTGGAATTTCTCGAGCCAAAACTTGTTTTGTTTGTTACATCCGTGAGGTCTGTCTCCGATAATCGGATGAAAAATATGAGCGAAGTGCTTTCTCAATTGATGCATTCTGCCTGTTTCCGGAGTAGCTTCCACCAAAGAATATCGAGAAGTAGGGTGTTTTCCGAAAGGAATATCAATTTCCAGATATTCCAAAGTCTTAAAATGCGTAACGGCATCTTGTAGAATCTCATTGTCGTTTTTCAAGGCATAATCAATGGTCATTTGTTCAGGAGCAAAACCTCTGACCAAAGCCAAATATTTCTTTTCGACCTCTCGGTTTTGGAATTTCTGCTGCATAATGCTATCGGTAGCTTTATCTAATGCAAAAACCAAAACTCCTGAAGTTTTTCGGTCAAGCCGATGTGACGGATAAACCGTTTTGTTTAGCTGATTGCGTAGCATCTGTAGCGCAAATTCCTCAGCATCTCTGGCTATCGGAGATTGGTGTACCAAAAGCCCGTGTGGTTTATTGATGGCTACGATAAATTCGTCTTGGTAAAGAATTTCTAGCATAAATTTATATTAATTAGCTACAAACAAAAAATCAAAATATCTTTATTGAAACTAACTGAATACTGTTAGTTTATTTTATTTATCAATTTTTTGAGCAATATTTTTTCTGTATGCTATAAGTAAAATTCCCAAGATAATATTTAAAGAAGTAATCATTAAATTCATTCCATTATTATCTTCTGTATTATTCAAGTTGTTTTTGAATTTATAAAAAACATTAGAAAATAAATACGTTATATTTTCTAATATTAATAGTCCTCCCATAATTAACAACCCTAAAACGATTAGATTAGAACTTGCAATATTCTTAATATCTATCGTTTCTGTATCAAAGTTTTTATCAAGCCTAAGAAAATTTATTATTTTGTCTGGATTTTTTATCAAAAAATATAATATCCCAAGACTAATAAATAAAACAAACAAAGAATATATAATTACAACAATTTTATCACTATTATCTATCGTTGAAAAATAAATGTATGTTTGCGAAGGAAAAACACTAAATATAATTTGTATAAAAAAGTAAAGTCCAAACAACTTTATTATAATCCTAAAAAAATCACGTTTTGTCATAATAATTTTCTACATATTAGATGACTCTAAATTTAATTAAAAAGACCTCCTAAATTGGAGGTCTTTTTAAAACTGTACTATTATTTTTCAGTTGCAAACCTTCTGGTTACTTCTTCCCAATTAATCACATTGAAAAAAGCTTGAATGTAATCAGGTCTTCTGTTTTGGTAATTTAAGTAATAAGCATGCTCCCATACGTCAAGACCAAGAATTGGAGTACCTCCGCAACCTACACCAGGCATAAGCGGATTGTCTTGGTTTGGAGTAGCACAAATATCTAATTTTCCGCCTTTCTGCACACAAAGCCATGCCCATCCTGAACCGAATTGTGTAGCAGCAGCTTTCGCAAATTTCTCTTTAAACTCATCAAAAGAACCGAAATCTTTTTCGATAGCAGCCATCAATTCACCTTTTGGCTCTCCGCCTCCGTTTGGAGAAAGGATTGTCCAGAACAGATTGTGGTTATAATAACCTCCTCCGTTGTTTCTTACTGCTGCATTACTTTTATCAAGATTAATAAGGATATTTTCGATGGTTTTACCTTCCATATCCGTTCCTGCAATAGCATTGTTCAGATTGGTAGTATAAGCGTTGTGATGTTTTGTATGATGGATTTCCATCGTTTTGGCATCAATATGAGGCTCTAAAGCATCATATGCATACGGTAATTGTGGTAATTCAAAAGCCATAATTCATCTATTTTTGAGTTAATTTTCGATTCACCAAAGTTACATAATTTATATGAAACGGTCGTTTACATGAAGTTAAAAAAACAAATTTTAAAGGATTTTAATTTTAATTCTGAACGAATTACAGGGCTAATAAACATATTTTCTGTAACTTTATGCAAAATCTAAAATTTTTGGGTTATGTCAAAAATCGAGTATAAATATGCATCAGCCTCTGTGGCTATAGAAAACCTCAGAAAAGAAGGTTTCACAGTAGATTTCAACCTAGATGAGAATTGTCTTATCTGTGGTTTAGACAAATATAACATAGATGACTTCGAGATTGTTCAAGTATATCGTTACGAAGGAGATTCAAACCCAAGTGATGAAGCTACCGTTTATGGCATTCGTTCAAAAGATGGTGTAAAAGGAGTTTTAGTAACGGCCTACGGAATGTATACCGATAGCATGAGCACAGCATTGCTCAGAAAATTGGCTCTCAAAGACGAATAATTTATTATTTTAGCCTTTCGGAATTGGAGTTTTCAATTCTTTAGAAATCAACCTTAACACCTTATTCTCGTTGAAAAAAAACGCTTTTGAGATATACAATGCCTCGGCCGGTTCCGGGAAAACCTACACGCTGGTAAAAGAATATCTGAAAATCATTTTGGCAGCCCAAAGAGATGATGCCTATAAAAACATTTTGGCAATCACTTTCACTAATAAGGCTGTCGAAGAAATGAAGTCTCGTATTGTCTCTACTTTATCAGAATTTACGAAAGACAATCCGAGCGAAAAAGTAGCCGGAATGCTCACAGACATCGCTGTTGAAATCAAAAAAAGTCCTGTTGAAATCCGTGATAAATCAAAGCGGATTATCAAAAACATCATTCATAACTACGCTTCTTTTGATATTTCAACCATTGATAAATTCACTCACAGAGTTATTCGTTCGTTTGCTTTAGATTTAGATTTACCGCTTTCTTTTGAGGTGTCTTTGGATACAGAAGGGTTGCTTTCTGAAGCTGTGGATGCTGTAATTGCTCAAGCAGGCGAAGACGAAAATCTCACAAAATTGTTGGTTGATTTCACTACCGAAAAAGCAGACGAAGACAAATCTTGGAACATCACGTGGGATTTTCTGGAAATAAGCCGAATGCTCACCAACGAAAATAATCGAACGGAGATTTCTGTATTTCAAGACAAAACCATAGCTGAATTCCTCAAAATCAAACAACGGATTTATAAAATCTGTTCTGATTTAGAAACCGAAATTACCGGAATTGCAAAAACAGTTTTACAAACTATCTCTGAAAAAGGTATTGAACACAATTCATTTTCAAGAAGTTACATACCTAATCTTTTTATAAAAATCTCTGAAGGCAAGTTTGAAATAAATACTACTCATTACAAAAGGCTTGAAAATCCGGAAGAGCGTTATGCTAAATCGGTTGCTCAAAATCAGAAAGATTTAGTCGATGAAATAGCTCTCGATGTGCTGAGTTCACTTAAAAAAATAAATACCCGAATAGGAAAACTGTTATTTTATAGAGCTTTTTTGAAAAACTTGACTCCGCTCTCTGTGCTCAATGCTGTAAATCAAGAGCTACTGAAGTTACAGCAAGACCAAAATATGCTTTCGATTTCGGAGTTTAACAACATCATTCACAACGAAATACAAAATCAGCCTGCTCCGTTTATCTACGAAAAATTAGGAGATCGATATACTCATTTTTTCATTGACGAATTTCAGGATACCTCACAAATGCAGTGGGAAAATCTGATTCCGCTTATCGAAAATTCCCTTTCCGGACAAAATGATTATGGAGAACCGGGTTCACTAATGATTGTGGGTGACCCAAAACAATCAATTTATCGTTGGAGAGGTGGGAAAGCCGAGCAGTTTATTACCCTTTCAGAAAAAGAAATTCCGTTTAAAAACGCTGAAGTTGATGTTTTTAACCTCGAAACCAACTACCGAAGTTTTTCAGAAGTGGTTGAGTTTAACAATGCGTTGTTTCAATTTCTAGCAGACGGGTTTGCAGAAGAACATTACAAAAAACTGTATCTGAATAGCTATCAGAAAACTAACAGTAAAAAAGGAGGTTATGTAAATCTCTCGTTTATAGATGTAAATCAGATTTCTGAAGACGAAAGTACAGATGATTTGTATCTGAACCAAATTGTAAAAACCATCAAAAAAGCACAATCTGATGGGTTTTCATACAGAGAAATAGTGATTTTGGTACGTAAAAAGACCAAAGGAATTTTGATTGCGAATTATTTGACGGAAAAAAACATCCCGATTGTGTCTTCTGAAACGCTTTTGATTGCCAATTCGGACGAAGTTATTTTTATGGTAAACCTATTGGAATACTTGAAAAACAAAAGGAACAACCAAGCCAAAGCAGGATTTTTATATTATATCGGGACACGTTTGGAATTAGATAGTCCGCTTCATGATTTTCTGAAACAAGGTGTTGATTTACATCAAGAAAAAGAATTCGAAAAATGGATTTCTACTTACGGAATTGATTTTTCTTTCGAAGAAATCAGACGAAAATCTTTATATGAAGCTGTTGAAATCATTATTTCGACTTTCGTAAAAGATAAAAACAATGTTTATGTACAGACTTTTCTGGATATCGTATTAGAGCAAAACCTCAAAAAACAAGCAACCATTGATGATTTTCTGAATCATTGGAAGGAAAATTCTGACAAGTTGAGCATTCCTTCCCCTGACGGGAATGCTATCCGGATTATGACAGTTCATAAATCAAAAGGTTTGGAATTTCCGGTTGTGATTTTCCCGTTTGCTGATGATGATTATTCCAGATCGCCAAAAGACAAACTTTGGGTCGAAAACGAATTGGAAGAAATCGAACTTCCGAAAGTTTTGGTCGATAACAGTAAATCTGTCGAAAATTATTCGGAGAATGCCTCCCAAATTTTTACACAAAAAACACAAGAAGAACTTCTTGATAATGTAAATATCTTGTATGTGGCCCTCACACGAGCAGAAGAACAGCTATACATTATTTCAAAAATGGACCTCGATAAAGCGGGGAATGCTAGAAACAACACCATGTCTTCGTTTTTTATTGGATTTCTACAACAAAAACAAAGTTTTTCTTCTGATAAATACACCTATGAATTCGGAGAGAGCAACCGTATTTCTACACCAAAAAAAGAGGAAGAAAACCGAAAGGTAATTCAACCTGTTTCGGATAACTTTGATGCTAAAAACATCAAAATTGCCACTCATGAAGCAGTGATGTGGAATACTAGACAACAAAACTCCATCGAGTTCGGAAATTCTGTGCATCAAGTTTTGGCTTTGATTCTTTCAAAAGAAGATATTGATAAAGCTCTAAATAGTTCACTTGAAAAAGGAGTTATCAACATTAGTCAGAAAGAGGAAATCAGAAAAGCAATTGAGAATATTGTTTTTCATCCTGAGCTATCAGAATTCTATAATTCAGACTACAAAATCTTTAACGAAAGAGCAGTTATTTGTGAAAACGGAATTCTAAAACCGGATAAAGTTGTGCTAAAAACAAATAACCAAGCACTTTTGCTTGACTATAAAACAGGACAAAAACTAGAAAAACATAAATATCAGCTGGAAAGTTATAGTGCTGCACTTCAAGAGATGGGCTTTGATGTGGTTCAAAAAACACTGATATATATAGGAAAAGAGATTGAAATAGTCTCATATAAGCAATAAAAAAAGCCTCAACTTTCGTTGAGGCTTTTTGTTTGTGCGGGCGAAAGGACTCGAACCTTCACACCGTGAGGCACCAGATCCTAAGTCTGGCGTGTCTACCAATTTCACCACGCCCGCTGCAATTGGATTTTGTATCAAAATGAGGTTGCAAATATACGCATATTTCTCAAATTCCAAACAAAATTTCAAAAAAATATTCTATCTCAAATATTTAACATCTTTTTGCGTTTATATCCGTATCTTTGGCACTAAATTTTCATAACATACATACATTAATAATCATTAGTTTAAATGCAAATTACACCCACATTTTCCCGACAAGATCCTATGAAGTTTTTCAGAACTTTAAACACTCGGGTAAACAATTATTTTAAAGAGAATAATATCAAAAAAACCGGAAACTGGAAACTTCACTTCAAAACATTCGTAATGTTTGCCATTTTCCTTACTCCATATTTCCTTATTCTTACGCTTGATATTTCTGATTGGTGGAAATTACTTTTCACAGTAATTATCGGAATCGGGATGGCCGGAATTGGGATGAACGTTATGCACGATGGTAACCACGGGTCTTATTCTTCAAAAGGCTGGATAAACAAATTCATGGGTTCAAGTATTTATATTTTGGCCGGAAACGTTTATAACTGGCAAGTACAACACAATGTTTTACACCACACTTATACGAATATTCACGGTCATGATGAAGATTTAGATGCCGGAAAAATCATTCGTTTTTCTAAAGAAGCAAAATGGTATAGTTTCCATAAATTTCAACATTATTATTCTGTTTTCCTTTACGGATTGCTTACGTTCAACTGGGCTATCACAACTGATTTCTTACAGATGAAGCGTTATCTGAAAAGAAAATTGTCTTACGGAGAATTCAAAAGCCCTGCTATTCAATGGACAGTTTTGATTATAACCAAAATAATGTATTTCTCTATTTGGTTACTAATCCCGATGTTGTTAGGAATTGTATGGTGGAAAGTAATTTTAGGATTTTTCGTTATGCACTACACAGCCGGACTTATATTAAGTGTTGTATTCCAATTAGCACACGTGGTTCCGAACACGATTAATCCTGTTCCGAACGAAGAAGGTGAGCTTGAAAACACTTGGGCTATTCATCAACTTTATACGACTGCTAATTTCGCTCCGAAAAACAAAATTGTAAACTGGTATACAGGAGGTTTAAATCATCAGATTGAGCACCATATCTTCCCGAATATCAGTCATATTCACTACGGAAAAATAGCTGAAATCGTAAAAGAAACTGCCAAAGAATGCAACTTACCTTATTACGAATTCAAAACTACAAGAGAGGCTGTTGCAGCACACTTCAGACATCTAAAAGAACTAGGACAAAAACCGGTAATCGCATAATTTTATGAACCATTTGTTATCAGACAGAATCAATAATCTCTCTGTTTCACAGACCTTAGCTATGGCTGCCAAAGTGAGAGAGTTAAAAGCTCAAGGTAAAGACATTATCAGCCTTAGTTTGGGAGAACCCGATTTCAACACTCCCGATTTTGTAAAAGAAGCTGCCATAAAAGCAATTCACGATAATTATAGTACTTATACTCCGGTTGACGGATATGTAGAACTTCGTGAGGCAATTTCTAAAAAATTCAAAAGAGATAACAATTTAGATTATAAAGCATCACAAATTGTAGTTTCGACAGGAGCTAAACAATCGTTATTCAACACAGCACAAGTGCTTTTGAATCCTGGTGATGAGTGTATATTACCTGCCCCATATTGGGTAAGCTATGTCGAAATCGTAAAAATGGCAGAAGGAGTTCCTGTGATTGTGCCTACATCGGTTGAATCGGATTTTAAAATTACTCCAAAACAACTCGAAGAAGCCATTACTCCAAAAACCAAACTGATTATGTTCAGCTCACCTTGTAACCCGAGTGGTTCGGTTTATAACCGTGAAGAACTTACGGCTTTGGCTGAAGTATTGAAAAAACACCCGAATATTTTTGTCGTATCAGACGAAATCTATGAACATATCAACTTTACAGGCAATTTCTGCTCTATCGCTTCTATTGACGGAATGTATGACAGAACCATTACTGTAAACGGAGTTTCAAAAGCGTTTGCGATGACCGGATGGAGAATCGGTTATATTGGAGCTCCTGAGTTTATTGCTAAAGCTTGTACGAAAATGCAAGGTCAAATCACTAGTGGAGCCAATTCTATCGCTCAGCAAGCAACCATTGCGGCTGTTTTAGCTGACCCGAAAGACATTAGCTATATGGTGGAAAAATTCCATTCCAGAAGAGATTTGGTTGTTGGACTTTTACAAGAAATTCCGAACGTAAAAACCAATGTTCCTGAAGGAGCTTTCTATGCTTTTCCTGACGTATCTTGGTATTTCGGAAAAACATTAAGAGGAAAACAAATCAAAGACAGTGAAGATTTAGCTATGTATCTGTTAGAAGAAGCTCATGTGGCTGTTGTAACAGGTGAAGCGTTTGGAAATCCGAACTGTATCAGACTTTCTTATGCAACTAGTGAAGAAATTCTAACAGAAGCTCTCAGAAGAATTAGAGAAGCTCTGACGGCATAAAATCAATTCGAAAAAACTTCTTTTAAAACTTCCAATGACTTCGGTTTGCGGAAGTTTTCTATATGTATGGAGTAGTATTCCATCAAAAAGTCTAAAAGCTGTCTTCTTTGAGCGCTTACAAACATCTTTTCAACCGAATTAATTCTTTTGGTCAAAAGAAGTTTCAACAAGTCTGATTCGGCCTTAGAAAGACAAGTTTTTGACTCTAACGGAACAAAAACTCCGTCTGTCATCTCAAAAAAATCATCCTTTGAAACACTTGGGTAAAACCCTAAGAATTTTGTCATTTCCAACAAAAGCACTAAGTGAAAATCAGCAATGTCATCGTTTTGGTCAAGCCAAAGCAACGCAGTTTCTAAGAACAAAAACAAATCTTCATTTTTGGTTTCGTCTTTTATGGCCGCATTAAAAACCTCCGCTAAAAACAACAGCATCGTGCTTTTGGCAATATCATGAGCGATGGATTGATAAACATGAGGTTTTATACTCGAAAAGTAAGAAAGTGTGTTTCTATTTTTGGGTTTAAATTCGATTTCCAACAAAGTCAATGGTTGAAAATAAGCGGCTTTTTTGACCGACTTCCCGGAACTCGAAAAAGCATCTCTTACAAAAAAAGACTTCAGCCCGTCTGAGAATGTAAAGCACTTCACAATCAAAGATTTCTCCTGATATTTTACAGTGCTAATGACAAGGGCTTTGGTTTTCATTTAAAAAATAGATACCAAAATAGAATGACTATTTAATAAGGTTTTCTCTTACTTTTTTAAACAAGTTCGAAGAGTAAACAAAATCTACAACGGATTCGTTATCAGTTGTGAGGATATCTTCATTGTTTCCTTTCCAAGCCAAAACGCCTTCTTTCAAGAACACAATATTTTCACCAATTTCAAGAACCGAGTTCATATCGTGAGTGTTAATCACGGTTGTCATATTGTATTCTCTGGTGATTTCCTGAATCAGATTATCGATTACAATGGCTGTTTGAGGGTCAAGACCTGAGTTGGGTTCGTCACAGAACAAGTATTTCGGGTTGTTTACGATAGCTCTGGCAATCGCTACCCTTTTTTGCATACCTCCGGAAATTTCAGACGGTTTTTTCTTGTTGGCATCAGCTATATTTACTCTCTCCAACACAAAATTCACTCGTTCTCTAATCTGTTTACTCGTTTTTTTAGTAAACATCTTTAACGGAAATCCTACATTATCTTCTACTGTCATTGAATCAAACAAAGCACTTCCTTGAAAAACCATCCCGATTTCTGTTCGGAGCTCTCTCTGTTCTTCTTGTGATAATTCTGATAGAATTCTACCATCAAAAGATATTATTCCGCTATCGGGTTTATGAATACCAAGCAATGTTTTAAGGAAAACCGTTTTTCCGGAACCACTTTGCCCAATGATTAGATTGGTTTTTGAGGTTTCGAAAACAGCAGAAATTCCTTTTAAGACTTCTGTCCCATTAAATGATTTTTTTATGTCTTTTGTTTCTATCATTGGTTCAAAAGTAAATGGGTTATGATATAATCCACCAAAATCACTACTACACTGGTCCAAACGAATGAAGTCGTACTTGCTTTACCTACTTCCAAAGCTCCACCTTTCATATAATAACCGTGATAAGACGGAATCGTTGCTAAAATCATAGCAAAAACAAAGGTTTTGATAAAGGCATACGTAATGTGAAACGGAATAAAAGTGTCTTGAAGTCCGAATACAAATTCATCTACCGAAGTATAACCTCCGTAAACTCCTGCCAAAAATCCTCCAAAAATTCCGAGGAACATTCCTAAGGCAATCACAAACGGATAAAATAGCATAGCTACAATTTTCGGGAAAACCAGATAATTAAGAGAGTTAATTCCCATTACCTCTAAGGCATCAATCTGTTCGGTTACTCTCATGGTTCCGATACTTGAAGTGATATAAGATCCTACTTTTCCTGCCATAATAATCGACACAAAAGTTGGAGCAAACTCTAAAATTACAGATTGTCTGGTAGCGAAACCTATCAGATATTTCGGGATTAGCGGATTGGTAAGATTCAATGCCATTTGAATGGCAACAACCCCACCAACGAAAAACGAAATAAACATCGTGATTCCAAGTGACCCGATGATTAAATCGTCTATTTCCTTCAAAATGAGTTGTCTCATTACTGAAGGTTTAGTAGGTTTTGCAAAAACATCTTTCAGCATCAGGAAATATTTCCCGATGTGAGTAAGTGTTCTTGTGGTAACAGGTAATATATTTGTGTTTGCCATTCTTTATTTGCTAGACGTTAGGCTTATAAATCAAATCCTATATCTTTTCTGTAATACATTTTCTCAAAACGAATATTCTCAATGTTTTTGTATGAAGTTCTTAAGGCTTCTTTAAAATCTTCTCCAAAAGATGTAATAGCCAAAACACGCCCTCCGTTTGTAACTACTTTGTTATTATCAAATTTCGTTCCTGCATGAAAAACAATCGAATCTTTGATGTTTTCTAAACCTAAGATTTCTTTGCCTTTTTCGTAATCTTCCGGATAACCTCCTGAAACAAGCATAACGGTTGTAGCACTTCTAGGGTCTATATCCAATTCGATTTGATCAAGTTTTTGCTCTTTTAAAGCGAGGAAAAGTTCTACTAAATCTGTTTTCAAGCGTGGAATTACGACCTCAGTTTCAGGGTCACCCATTCTCACATTATACTCAATCACAAAAGGTTCGTCTTTTACTTTGATAAGTCCGATGAAAACAAATCCTTTGTATTCGATATTGTCATTTTGAAGTCCTTGAATAGTTGGTTTAACGATTCTGTCCTCAATTTTTTTCATCAGCACCTCATCCGCAAACGGAACCGGTGAAACAGCTCCCATTCCTCCTGTGTTGAGTCCTGCATCGCCTTCTCCTATTCGTTTGTAATCTTTGGCAGTTGGAAGGATTTTATAGTTCTTTCCGTCTGTAAGTACAAAACAACTAAGCTCAATTCCGTCAAGGAACTCTTCAATAACAACTTTAGCACTAGCTCCACCAAATTTTTGGTTGAGTAGCATCTCAGAAAGTTCTGCTTTGGCCTCAGCCAAATCATTGATAATCAAAACTCCTTTTCCGGCTGCTAGTCCGTCTGCTTTAAGCACATACGGAGGATTCAATTTTTCAAGAAAAAGCAATCCTTCTTCAAGATTATCTTTCGTAAAGCTCTCATATTGAGCTGTAGGGATGTTGTTTTTTACTAGAAATTTTTTGGCAAACTCTTTACTTCCTTCCAGAGTAGCTCCCAATTTTGAAGGACCAATAACCGGAATATGTTGCAGTAAAACGTCATTTTTGAAAAAATCATAAATTCCATTCACAAGCGGATCTTCGGGCCCTACGACCACCATTTCCACATTGTTTTTCAAGCAAAAATCCTTAACTGCATCAAAATCGTTAGGATTTATATTTACGTTTTCTGCCAGATTTTGTGTTCCCGCATTTCCGGGAGCAGTAAAAAGTTTCGAACATTGTTTGCTCTGAACTATCTTGTGAGCAAGAGCATGTTCTCTTCCTCCTGAACCTAAAAGTAAAATCGTCATTTTTTGGGATTTTTTCAAGAGTCAAAAGTACGCTTTTTATTTTTCTGAGCCAAAGCCGACTTGCTTTAAAAAGAAACAAATCTTGTTGTTATTTGTATATACAACCTTGTTTTTGTATCTTTACCTCCTTAAAATAAAAATTTCTCTTGTTTTGAAACCAAACATTCCTGTTTCTAAAAAACTCATACTCAACGTAATGTATTCTCAGAATATCATTGCTGATAAACTCATGGAAACCCTTAAACCTTATGACATTTCGATAGAACAATTCAATGTTTTACGTATTCTCAGAGGGCAAAAAAGTAACCCTGTGAACATGGGATTTTTACAAGACCAAATGGTAGCCAAAACCAGTAACACCACTCGTTTGGTTGATAAATTACTCTTGAAAGAATTGGTTGACAGGCAAATTTGTCCTGAAAACCGAAGAAAAATGGAAGTTATCATTACTGAGAAAGGACTCAAACTATTAGAAATCGTCGATAAATTGGTTGAAGAAACAGAAGAAAATATCGTCTCTGTATTTAGTGACCAAGAAAAAGAACAATTGCTCACCCTGCTTGAAAAATTTAAAACCCCATAAATTATATGAAAATGATTAAATCTATTGCCATCCTGTTGTTTACAGGATTTGTTATGTCTGTTTCTGCACAAACTAAAGCGGTTAACACAGAAAAAAGTATGTTGAACTGGAAAGGTCACAAAGTAGTTGGTTTTCACGAAGGAACCATTAATCTGAAAGAAGGAAATTTGGTTTTTGAAAAAGACAAACTCAAAGGCGGCAACTTCACCGTTGATATGACTACGATTTCAAGCACAGATATGTCCGGAAAAGGAAAAGAACGCCTTGACGGTCACCTTAAAAATCAAGATTTTTTTGATGTAGAAAACCACCCTGAAAGCACTTTAGTATTCAAAAAAATAAAAGAAACATCAAAAGGAGTGTATGCTATTGAAGCAGACCTTACGATAAAAGGAATTAAAAAACCCGTTTCTTTCACTATGGAAGTTAAAGGTAATACAGCAACTGCTGCAGTTCAGATAGACAGAACACAATATGATATCAAATATCGTTCTGCAAGCATCTTCCCAGACTTGGCAGACAAAGCCATCAAAGATGAATTCGATATCAATGCAATGTTAGTATTCTAAATAAAAACAGCCTCTTTTCAGAGGCTGTTTTTATTACTTTATAAATTCTATTTTTTGTGCTTCTTCAATGTTGACACTGTCAAAAAATCCTTGATCATTCATCCAATCATCTGAGAATATCTTACTCATATAACGAGAACCATGATCTGGGAAAATTGCTACAACCATACTGTTTTGGTCAAATTCGCCTTGGTCTGCAAATTGTTTTATAGCCTGTAAAGCAGCTCCACTGGTATATCCTACAAAAAGACCTTCGGTTTTGGCAATTTCACGAGCTGTATGAGCACTTTCTTCGTCAGAAACCTTCATGAATTCGTCAATCACATCAAAATCTGTTGCAGTCGGGATAAGGTTTTTACCCAATCCTTCTATTCTGTAAGGATAGATTTCTTTTTCGTCAAACTCTTTAGTTTCGTGATATTTTTTCAATACAGAACCATAAGCATCCACACCTAAAATTCTGATATTCGGGTTTTGTTCTTTCAAGTAGCGAGCAATTCCTGAGATGGTTCCTCCGGTTCCGCTACAAGCCACAAGGTGAGTGATTTTACCTTCGGTTTGTTTCCAAATTTCAGGACCTGTAGTTTGGTAGTGTGCATCAATATTCAATTCATTAAAATATTGATTAATATATACTGAACCTTTGATTTCTTCGTGAAGTTTTTTCGCTACGTTATAATACGAACGAGGATCATCAGCAGAAACGTGAGCAGGACAAACATATACCTTAGCTCCCATGCTTCTTAGCATATCAATCTTATCTTTTGAAGACTTGTTTGATACAGCCAAAATACACTCATAACCTTTAATAATACTCACCATAGCAATACTGAAACCTGTATTTCCTGAAGTGGTTTCAATAATTGTATCTCCGGGTTTAAGAATTCCTTTTTTTTCAGCTTTTTCGATGATATGTAAAGCGATTCTGTCTTTGGTAGAATGTCCTGGATTAAAAGCTTCTACTTTTGCATAAAAAGAGCCTTTAAGTCCTTGAGTAATTTTGTTGAGTTTGATAAGCGGAGTATCGCCTATAAGCTCCAACACATTGTTATATACGTTTTGTTTGTTTTTCATACTCATTCTGATTTTGCAAATTTTTTCGAGTGTTTAAATTTGCCGAACGTGATTACAAATGTAAAATTATTTTTTAAAAATGTAAAATTAGGAACAATTTAAAATTGTTGCTAAAGATTTTTGAAAGTAGGTTTATATTCTTTTTTTAAAAACAAATCAGCTTGGTCATAACCTATCACAAAAGTCTGATAACCATCTGCATAAGAGGAAATTTCATAGACATTATAATGAAACAAAAGTCCTTCATCTGTGAAAAAAACGTTTTCGGGCAGATGAAAAACCTCATCTTCAAACATAAATCCGGTAGAATTGATAGGATGACCTTCTGCTATATGAAAATCTTTACGAAACTTCTGTTCGGCATACGCCTCAAGCTTTTCCATATCTGAAAATAAATTTTGAGTAGTCAGGCTCTGTCCGGTTTGCACATCAAAAAGTAACGATTTTACTCCGAAATAACCATGAGCCCCTCCGGTGAAAATATAATATTCCACTTTAATGTTCAAGAGATTTTCTGTTTGAAACGTAATCTTCGCTTTTAGATTTGCCTCCCAACCCACTTCTTCTGCATATTCTTTTTTTAGTCCTTCATAAGAAGTAATAAAAGAAGTTGCCATTTCTTCATAAGAAGAAAAAGGTGCTTTATCCTCACCGAGATAAACAACAGATTCTATAAAATTATATAAAGAAGTATTAATGCTGTCTGAGACAGCATTTTTAGAAACGGCCAAAGGTATGTCTATCTGTACTTTAGCCTGCCATTGGTCTTGACCAATTTCAGAAGTTTTTTCGTAGCTTACGTCAGAAAATTCTAACGATTGTTCTTTTGTACAACTTACAAAAAAGAACCCTACTGCAATTAAAAGCAAACCACTTTTCATCGAAAACAAATTTCTGCTGCAAAGGTAGTTTTTTTATTGCTTTAAAAGGTTAATCCTTGAAATAGTTTTAACTTTGCCATCAGTCAAAAACCTGAAATAAAAAAAGATATGTACGGAAAGATCAAACAACATCTTCAGAATGAATTAAAAGCTATTGAAGAAAACGGAATTTTTAAAAGAGAAAGAATTATTACTTCTCCACAAGGAGCAGAAATTACGGTTAACGGAAAAACGGTTTTAAACTTTTGTGCCAATAATTATTTGGGGTTATCCTCACATCCTGAGGTGATTCAAGCTGCTAAAGATGCTCTTGACACTCATGGTTTTGGTATGTCATCTGTTCGATTTATTTGCGGAACTCAAGATATCCACAAAACATTAGAACAAAAAGTAGCGGAATTCTACGGAACCGAAGATACTATTTTGTATGCTGCTGCTTTTGATGCTAACGGAGGAGTTTTTGAACCTCTTTTCTCTGAGGAAGATGCTATTATTTCAGACAGTTTGAACCATGCCTCGATTATAGACGGAGTTCGTTTGTGTAAAGCAGCTCGTTATCGTTATGAGAATAATAATATGGCTGAACTAGAAGAACAACTTATAAAAGCTAATGCAGAAAACAGACGTTTTAAAATCATTGTGACAGATGGTGTTTTCTCTATGGACGGTTTGGTTGCTCCGCTTGATAAAATCTGTGATTTGGCTGACAAATATGATGCTTTGGTTATGGTTGACGAATGCCACGCTGCCGGATTTATTGGTGCAACCGGAAAAGGAACTCTTGAAGCAAAAGGAGTGATGGGAAGAGTAGATATCATCACAGGGACTTTCGGGAAAGCTTTAGGTGGAGCGATGGGTGGTTATACAACCGGTAAAAAAGAAATTATCGAACTATTAAGACAACGTTCTCGTCCTTATTTGTTCTCTAACTCATTAGCACCTTCTATTGTTGGGGCTTCTATCAAAGTATTCGAATTACTTCAAAAAGATACTTCACTTCGTGATAAATTGGAGTGGAACACCAACTATTTCAAAGAAGGAATGAAAAAAGCAGGTATTGATATTATTGATGGAGATTCTGCTATTGTTCCGGTCATGTTGTATGATGCTAAACTTTCACAGGTTATGGCGGACGAATTGTTAAAAGAAGGTATCTATGTTATTGGCTTCTTTTATCCGGTTGTTCCAAAAGATAAAGCAAGAATTCGTGTGCAACTCTCTGCAGCTCACTCTAAAGAACACTTAGACAAAGCAATAGCTGCATTTACTTCAGTAGGGAAAAAGCTAGGGATTATATAAGAATGTTAATTTTCTTGTTAACTAATTTTATGGCATTACCTTTGTAATGTTAAATTCAAAAAAACTACGAGTATGAAACAACTAAACAAAATTTTTGCGGTTATGTTGGTGTCACTGGCTATGAACTCATATGCACAGGACGAAAACAACAAATGGGCAGTTAGCTTTGGTGTTAACGCTGTGGATACCCGAGTGGGTGCACAAGAACCTTTTGCGGATAGATTTGGTGAATTCTTTAACGTAAAAGACCATTGGAACTTTGTTCCGGCTCCAACTTATATATCTGTTGATAAATACGTTGGAAGCGGTTTCTCTTTCGGAGTAACCGGATCTGTCAACAGAATTTCAAAATATGTTGAGCACGTTAGCACTGATTATCAAGTAACTAACCCTGGTGATTTAGCTTATTATGGGCTTGATGCAGCAGTAAAGTATTCTTTCCAAAATCTTATTGGTTCAAAATGGTTTGACCCTTCATTACACATCGGAGGAGGTTATACTTTCTATGGTGATAATAGTGGAGGAACAATAAACGGGGGAGCTGGAATCAATTTCTGGTTTACAGAAAAAATCGCTCTTACACTTCGTTCTACTTACAAACATTCATTAGAAGACATCAGAAGAGACCATCCTGAACATTTCCAACACTTTGTAGGTATTACTATTAAGTTTGGAGGAAAAGATACAGACGGTGACGGAATCTACGATCCGCAAGACGATTGTCCGGATGAGCCAGGAACTATTGAATTTAACGGATGTCCTGACTCTGACGGTGACGGAATTCCTGATAAAGACGATGCTTGTCCGTTTGAAGCAGGTTCAGCTGAATTCAACGGTTGCCCTGACTCTGACGGTGATGGAGTGCCGGATAACCTAGACAGATGTAAAGACGTTGCAGGACCTAAAGAAAACAATGGTTGTCCTTGGCCAGATACTGACGGTGACGGACTTACAGACAACTTAGACGATTGTCCTAATGTTGCTGGACCAAAAGAAAATAAAGGTTGTCCTTGGCCAGATAGAGATGGTGACGGTGTGCCAGATAAAGACGACAAATGTCCTGACGTAAAAGGAACTAAAACAAACAATGGTTGTCCTGAGCTTACTCAAGAGCACCAAGCACAATTGAACCAATATGCTAAAACAATATTGTTCAACAGTGGTAAAGCTACTTTCAAACAAGAAACTTACCCTGTGTTACAAGCTATCACTTCAATCCTAAAACAATATCCTGATGCTAAGTTCTCAATCGAAGGACACACAGATAGCGACGGAAGTGATGCTCTTAACCAAAAACTATCTGAAGACAGAGCAGGAGCAGTGAAAAACTATTTGATCGAAAATGGTATTGATGCTAGCCGTTTAAGTTCTGTAGGATACGGAGAGTCTCAACCAATTGATACTAACAAAACGGCTGCTGGTAAAGCAAACAATCGTAGAGTTGAAGTTAAATTGGTAAAATAACCAATACTGAAAATAAATTCATAGAAACGTCCCGAAATTCGGGACGTTTTTTTATTTTTATCCTATGAACACCTTTCTTGATAAAATAGCATTAGAAATCAAACAACAGTTCGGAAACGAAATAGCCGATGTCGTTGTAATTTTACCCAATAAGCGTTCTAAAATTTTTCTGACGCATGCCTTAAAAAACCACATTAAATCCACATTTTTTGCTCCAGAAATCTACAGTATCGAAGAAATGGTCGAGCAGATTTCAGATGTTCGGATTTTGGGTTCTGTGGAACTTTTGTTTGAATTCTACAAAGTCTATGAACAAATCTCCCCAAAAGAAGAAAAACAAGATTTCGAACAATTTGCTCCTTGGGCAAAAGTATTGCTCAGAGATTTTAGTGATATCGATGCTTATTTATGTGAGCCTGAAAAGGTGCTTCAATATTTAAAAGATATCAAGGAAGTCGAACATTGGTCACTGTCTGAGAAGAAAACAAAACTTATCGAAAAGCACCTGAAATTCTGGAGTTTACTTCCTAAATATTATAAAGCTTTCCACGATGAGTTGTTGCAGAAAAACCAAGCCTATCAAGGACTGGCTTATAAAATAGCTGTTGACAAACTCGGAAATTACACTAAAAAGAATACTCACAAGACTTTCTTTTTTGCCGGATTTAATGCACTTTCTACTTCTGAAGAAAGAATCATTCAATATTTTTTATCTCACACGAAAGCTCAGGTTTTCTGGGATGCAGATAAAGTTTTTCTTGATGACAATTACCATCAGGCAGGGCGGTTTTTAAGAAAAATAAAACAAAACTGGAGTTATTATAACAACCAACCTTTTAATTGGATTTTTGAGGAGTTCTCTACAGAAAAAAACATACAGATTATCGGAACTCCAAAAGCAGTGGGTCAAGCTAAAATTATTGGGGAAATTGTGGAAAATCATCCACAAAATCCTCATAATCTCAGTAAGACTGTAATTATCTTACCGGAAAAAAATCTATTGACTTCGGTTTTATATTCACTTCCGTCATCGGTTGGAGATTTAAACATAACCTTAGGTTATCCTTCCAAAAACAATCCGGTTCAGTTTCTAGTAAACCGATTGTTCAAAATGCACACTTTTGCAAAAAGCAAATCAGAAAATTCTTATACTTTTTATTACAAGGATGTGTTGGAAGTGCTTTCACATCCGTTAGTAGAGCCTTTGTTGGATGCTGAAGATGTCATCAATATCATCAAATCAAACAATTTCACTTTTATTACACATCAAAAACTAGAGGAATTACAAGTCGAAAAAAACCGTTTCTTTCATTTGATATTCGATAAATGGAATGAAAACACTCTGGAAATTTTAAATCGAATTTCTGATATACTGCTACACATCAAAGATTATTTGAATCAAAAAAGCGATACGGATAGAATCACGAAAACTTTCGTTTATGAGATTTTTAAAGTGATTAACCAATTGAAAAATCATTTTTCAGACACTTCAAAACCGTTTTCTGTCACGGCTTTATACGGAATTTATAAACAGGTTGTTGATGCTACTGAAGTTGCATTTGAGGGAGAACCACTATCGGGCTTACAGATAATGGGAATATTGGAATCTCGAAATCTAGATTTTGAAACCGTAATTATCGCTTCGATGAATGAAGGAAAATTTCCGCTCGGGAAATCTCATAATTCCTTTATTCCGCTTGACGTAAAAAGAGAATACGGTTTGCCTTCATATAGAGAAAGAGATGCTGTTTATACGTATCATTTTTACCGCCTTTTGCAAAGAGCCAAAAGTGTCTATTTAATTTATAACACAGACAACGATAGCTTTGATGGAGGAGAAAAAAGCCGATTTATAACACAACTCGAAGTCGAAAAACAACCCAATCATCAGATTTCGCATCAGATGTATCATGCGGTTTTGCCCAACACTGCCTTATCAGAAATGATTATTGAAAAATCTGAAAGTGTGATGAATCGTCTTGGAGAAATTGCAAAAAACGGATTTTCACCCTCTGCCCTATCGGCTTATATCAGAAATCCTCTAGATTTTTATTATCAAAGAATCTTGAAGATTAGCGAATTAGAAGAAGTTGAAGAAACTATTGAGGCGAATACTTTAGGGAACATCATTCATAAAACGCTAGAAGAATTATATACTCCTTTCTTGAACAAATACCTTTCAGAACAAGATGTAGAAAGTATGGAACGCTTGTCTGACCAAGTGCTTTTGAAGCATTTTAGAGCAGAATTTAAAGAAGGTGAAATCAAAAAAGGAAAGAACCTTTTAGCCTTCGAAGCATCCAAACGAAGTGTTTACAATTTCCTGAAACAGGAAAAAGAAAGCATTATTGCTGGTGATTCGGTTAAGGTGTTGTGTTTGGAACAAAAATTTGAGCAAATGTTAGTAAGCGAAAAATTGCCGTTTCCGGTAAAAATTGCGGGACTTATCGACCGTATCGAAATTCGTAATAACAGACTCCGAATTCTGGATTACAAAACCGGAAAAGTAGAAGCCAAAAACCTTATGCTTTCTGATTGGAATGATTTTCTGACTGACGAAAGCAAAAACAAAATCATACAGCTTTTGTGCTATGCTTTTATGTATGAGAAACATACTGATTTACCGATTGAAGCAGGAATTATCTCTTTTAAAAATCTCAAAAAAGGCTTTTTGCCTTTTCGATTCAAAACCGATTCGAAAGAGGAAATCACGACGTTTACTCCTGAAATCAAAGAACAATTTTTAGAAGAAACCGTTAGTCTTTTGTCAGAAATTCTAGATGACAAAATTCCGTTTCAACAAAAAAAATAATTAATTATCTGATTATCATTACTTTTTTGATTTTGGTTTCGGTAGCATCTTTTGTAGCAATAAAAATCATGTAAACACCTGAGGCTACTCTGTATTTCCCGAAAGCTGTTGTGTCCCACTCAACGGTTCCTCCACTGCTATTGGCTTCAAAAACCAAGTTGCCTTCAATATCTGTGATTTTGACGTTGGCTTGGTCTGTGAGTCCTGCAATTTTTACGGTTCCTGAATATTCCGGACGAACAGGATTCGGATATACATAAACTCCAGACAAGTTATCTGATGGAGCTGTTGAGGCACCTTTATAAGAAACCATTCCTTTATCTGTAGCAAAGAACACCTCTCCTGTTCTTGGGTTGATGTCAATATCCAAAATCGTGTTGCTTGGCAAAGGTGAATTATCTTTCGTAAAGTGATAAATGGTTTCTTGACCGTTTGGCGAAACCAAAAACACTCCTGCTCCCATGGTTCCGAGCCATTTTTGGTCTGCTCCGTCAATTTTTATCTTAGAAACTGTTTGTCTATATAAAAGTTCTTGAGCAAGACCTTCCTCCATAATAATCACCGGATTCACAGAAGGTTGATCATCAGTCATAAATCGGTCAACGCTAGGTAAAATACGAAGCCCCCATTGTGTACCTATCCAGAGACGATTGTTTTTATCTATCGCTAAACTTCTTACATTATTAATCGGTAACCCGTTACCGTAAGAGTCATCAATTATAATTTTTCGGTTTTGTTGTGTCTCGTTAAAACCAATCACTCCTTTACCTAAATTAGAAGCCACCCATTTTGTGTTGTTTTTATCAACAACCAAATCTCCAAAATGGCTTTCTCCTTCAGTTATAGCATAAGATTGCCAATCTCCTGAATTTCGCAACACTTTGAGCTTTCCTCCCATTCCTGCATTGGTTACCCACAGGTTATTTGACCTGTCGTATGCTAAATTATGAATCCTTACATCACTAGATGCATTATCATTAAACGTTTCTAAACCGTTCTGTCCTGTGTTGTGCTGATTATAAAGTTCGGTTGGCACATTGTTTTCTACTTTCAGAATCCCAGAATAGTTGGAGCCTATATAAGCTATATTTTCGTTGTTAGGCTGTAAAACTACTTTTGATAACGTTCGAGCTTCTAAAACATCTTCATACGGAATATGCAACCATCCTTCAGGTGTGAGTTTCGAAATTCCGAATCTTGACAAACCATAAGTATATGGATTCAATTGATAATCGTTATCTCCAAAAACACACCACAAATTATCTGCTGTAGCTTTTATGGAATAGACTTTATTTCGCATTGGTCCTGCAGGAACATAATTCTCAAAAAACCCTTGATTATTAAGGTTAAGACTGAAAATTCCCTTGGTTCTGCTCCCTATATAAAGCGTATTCCCTATTACTAAGGAGCTTGTATATTGTAAAGGTTCTCCAAAAATTTGCCCTATTTGTGCCACCAAGGCCAATTGTTGATTAAAAGCATAAACCGTTGAATTAGTAGTAACAGTAAGGAATCCGTTATCAGAACGAATGTTCAAAATAGGTTGAGAAGTAGTAATGATAGAAAGTGTTGAACCTTCATAAAAACGATACAAACGGTTATCTGTATTAGAGCCCAACAAAAAATTGCCTACTGATGCCACACCTTTCCAAATACCGGAATCAAAAACTTCCCAAGAGTTGAAATTAATAAGATTCGGATTTGAAATAAGAGCTCTTCTGATTCCGATGTTAGGTGTTACTGCATAAATATATCCGTCGTGAACCGTTGTTTGCAGAACTTGAGTTTCTTGACCTGATAACCCTATAAAATAAGTATCTCCAAACTCTAAAGTAGAAGGGTTGAAAACGGTAATTCCGTAATCTGTTGAGATGTAGATTTTTCCTTCGTATTCAAAAAAATGATTGATTCGTTTTATAGACTGCGGAACCGGAACATTGTTGATAATATCAACCTTGTTTATAATTTGTTGGTTGCTGTGATTGATGATAATCAAAAGTCCGTTACTGTTCCCGATAAGGGTTTTTCCGAATACTTTACTGTGATAAACGGCTGTTATATTTTCACTTTTGAGTCCGTCAATCGAATTGGTCGTTTCAATTTCGTAATTGACAAGATTTTGCGAAAAAAGTGCATTTTCTGTAGCCGCAATAATACGGTTTTCTGAATGCGTAAGATCAACAACATGATTGTATGAAAAATAACTTCCCCATGATTGATTTTGTGCATAAGACATACTAAAAATCAACAGAAAAAAATAAGTAAATTTCAGTTTATAAGTCATAATTCATAATTTTCATGGTTGCTCCTTTTTGGCTTACAATAAAATCAGCACAAATTTTTCCTTTTTCCTTTCTGTAATCTTCTTCTGAAAGTAATTTGTCTAAAATTTGATTCAATTCTTGTTGGTTTTTGATGGAAATTACTCCTTTCAGATTCACCAGTTGTGTAGCTTCAGCAAAATGAGAATAATTTTTCCCTATCACTGTCGGAATTCCGAAAACGGCAGGCTCCAACACATTGTGAACACCCGGATTTCCAAAACCTCCGCCAACATAGGCGATATCAGCATAACTGTAAATTTTGGTCAAAATCCCAATCGTATCTATTATCAACACTTCAAAATCAGATAGATTCTTACTTTCTTTCTCAGAAAAAAGAACTACAGGCCTATTGATTTGAGATTTTAAACTCTGTATTTGTTCTGACTTAATGTTATGTGGAGCTATAACGAATTTTGTAGTACTTTTATTTTGATTGATGTATTCCACAAGCAACTTTTCGTCAGGTTCCCAAGAGCTTCCTGCTACGACCAACAAATCATTACCTTTGAATTCTTCTATAAAATCCAAGTGATTGTCTCTCTCAGCTATGGCATATACTCTGTCGAATCTCGTGTCTCCACTTACGGTGACATTAGTAAAACCTAAACTTTTAACCAAGTTTCCTGAGCTTTCGTTTTGAACAAAAAAATGAGTAAAACAATGTAAAGCTCTTCTGTAAAAACCTCCGTACCATTTGAAAAAGGCCTGATTCTCACGGAAAATCCCTGAAATCAAATACGTCGGAATATTTTGTTTTTTGAGCTCGGTGAGGTAGTTCATCCAAAACTCATACTTTACGAAAATCGCTTTTTCAGGTTGAACAATTTTGAGAAATTGCTGCACATTTCGTTTCGTATCCCAAGGTAAATAAACCGTGACATCAGCCACCGTGTTATTTTTTCGAACCTCATAACCAGAAGGAGAAAAGAAAGTGAGAACCAATTTGTGATTCGGAAATTTCTTTTTGAATTCTTCCATTACAGGTAAGCCTTGCTCATATTCTCCTAAAGAAGCCGCATGAAACCAAATTGTCTTATCCGCTGAATTTAGCTTTTCAGACAGAATAGAAAAGGATTGTTTTCTCCCATTCACAAAAAGTTTGATTTTTTTATTGAAAAGGGCAATGATTTTTAGCAAAAACCCTACGAAAGCGATGAGTATGTTGTATAGGAATAACATTAATTATTTTTTAAATAAGTTTACATAATCTTCAAACATATAGAGTTTTCCTCTTTGAGCTCCCGTAATTTCTTTTACAATTTCAAGTTCTTCTAGAAGGACTAAAAGACTATAGGTTGATTTCAACGATTTTCCCGTTATTGAGCTTACTCTTTGGGCATCAACAATCGGTTGTGTATATAAGTATTCAACCACTTTTCGAGCATCAGCACTTCTTCCTCCTATTTCTTTTAACTTATTATCTATCATTTTTTGTAGTTGCAAAATACCATCAAATGTCGTCACTCCATTTTTAGCGGTTTCTATAACTCCTGTTAAAAAGAATTTAAACCATTGATTTATATCATTATGAGTTCTAACCCTCATTAAGTTATCATAATACAACGTTCTATTCCGTTCAAAAAAATCAGACAAATATAAAACGGGTTGTTTTAAAATTCCTTTATTTACTAAATAAAGCGTAATTAAAAGTCTTCCTACCCTTCCATTTCCGTCTAAAAAAGGGTGAACAGTTTCAAACTGATAATGTATAAGAGCAATTTTTAATAAGTCTGGTAAAGGATTTAACTCATCATTCGCAAACTTTTCTATATCAGACATTAAGTCATTTACTGCAGTATGTACAGGAGGAACAAAAACAGCATCATTAATACTTGCTCCACCTATCCAATTCTGACTTGTTCTGTATTCTCCAGGTAATTTGTGCTCTCCTCTTACCCCTTGAAGTAAAATTTTATGTGTTTGTTTTATTAATCGAGATGAAAAAGGAAGTGTATGCAACATTTTAACAGCTTCATTCATTGCTGAAATATAGTTTTGAACTTCTTCCCAATCATTTCTTTTCTCTGAATGAATATCTTCTTTTGCTAAAAATGCTTCTTCTATATTGGTTTGTGTTCCTTCTATTTTAGAAGATTGTGTAGCCTCTTTGGCAATATGCATCTTAATAAATAACTCTAAGTTTACATATTCCGAATACATATCTAATCTCCCTAGATGCCTGTCTGCTTTACTTAATAGCTGTAAAACAGACATATCGGTGATTTCCCAATACCTATTAATAAATTCAGGCTGAAAACATTTATAATAGCCTTGATTAATAGTTTGACCTGATTTAAATTGTTGCATTTTACAGCAAATTATAATATTTCTATCAAGCAAAAGTAAGTAAAAAAGTAAAACAAAAACTTTTCTTATTTTACTTTTTAGCGAAAAACGAAAATAAGAGTCTTGGTTATTTTACTTTTCAGCAAAAAACGAAAATAAAGGTCTTGGTTATTTTACCTGATATAAATTTACATTCCGTACCTTTGTATTTCAAAAAAGCACTGCAATGACTAAAGACATCACAACTTTAGAAGACATAAAACTCTTAGTAAATACTTTTTACGGAAGAGTCCAAAAAGACGAACTGATTGGCCCAATTTTCAACGAAAGAATCCAAAATCGTTGGGAAGAGCATTTGGCCAAGATGTACACCTTTTGGCAAACAGTACTATTAGATGATCATACGTATTTCGGAAGACCTTTTCCTCCACATGCCAATTTACCCGTTGAAAAAGAACATTTCGAAAGATGGTTAGCAATCTTTTTTCAAACCGTAGATGAGCTATTTGAAGGAGAAAAAGCAGAAGAAGCCAAATGGAGAGGTTCTCAAATGGCAAAAATGTTCCTTTCAAAAATTGAATATTTTAGAGAACTCAAACAAAAGCCTTTAATCTAAAATAAAAAGGTTCAAAGAACAGAAACCTCTGCTGCTTTGAACCTTTGTTACTTAACTATATCTTTTACTTATTCGCAAAAAGCTTCACGTCATCTTCAGAAATTTCAGCTCCACCCAAGATAATCAATCGTTCCACGACATTTCGGAGTTCTCTGATGTTTCCTGTCCAGTCATATTCTTTGAGTAAAGCTACAGCTTTATTCGAAAATTTCTTTTTGGCACTCCCCTGTTCTACAGCAATTTTTTCAGAAAAATGCTCTATCAATAGCGGAATATCATCACGTCTGTCGTTAAGTGCTGGCACTTGAATTAAAATTACAGCCAATCGATGATATAAATCTTCTCGAAAACGACCTTCTGCAATTTCTTTTTTCAAATCTTTGTTGGTTGCTGCCAAAACTCGAACATTCACTTTAATGTCTTTGTCTGCTCCTACTCTTGAAATCGTATTCTCTTGTAAAGCACGAAGCACTTTGGCTTGAGCCGAAAGAGTCATATCTCCGATTTCATCCAAAAACAAGGTTCCGTTGTGAGCTGCTTCAAACTTTCCGGCTCTGTCTTTTACAGCTGAAGTAAATGCTCCTTTTACGTGTCCGAAAAGTTCGCTTTCGATAAGTTCAGACGGAATCGCAGCACAGTTTACCTCTACAAAAGGAGCCGATGAACGTTCGCTTTTTTCGTGTAACCAATGAGCCACTAACTCCTTCCCTGTCCCGTTTGATCCGGTAATCAAAACTCTGGCATCAGTTGGAGCAACTTTTTCTATAATTTGACGAATATGAGAAATCGCTTGACTCTCTCCTATCATTTCATAGTTTTTACTGACTTTCTTCTTGAGAATTTTATTCTCTACAATCAGTTGTTTTTTGTCTAAAGCATTGCGAACAGCCGTTAGTAATCGGTTTAAATCGGGTGGTTTTGAAATGTAGTCAAAAGCTCCTAATCGCATCGAATTAACAGCCGTTTCCAAATCACCGTGGCCGGAAATCATTATAAAAGGCGTTTCGGGTTTGATTTTCTTTACGGCTTCGAGCACTTCGATTCCGTCAAATTTGGGCATTTTGATATCACAAAGCACCAAATCATAATCGTCTTTTTTGATTTTATCTAACCCTTCTTGTCCGTCTACAGCTTCCTCGATTTGGTATTTCTCGTCTTCCTCCAAAAGGATTTTTGACAACACCCTACGGATGGCTGCTTCGTCTTCTATAATGAGTATTTTTGACATACAACTTCAGTTTAAAATTACATTCGCTCCGGAACATCAATTCCTAATAACGAAAATCCGGACTTAATCGTATCCCCAACTTTCTTAGAAAGCTGTACACGGAAAATTTTATCCACTTGATTTTCGGCTGCCAAAATCGGCACACTTTGATAGAACGAATTGTATTCTTTTACCAAATCATAAACATAATTCGCAATCAAAGCAGGGCTATACGTAGCAGCTGCATTTTGAATCACTTCCGGGAACAAAGCAATTTGTTTGATAAGTTCTTTTTCTTTTTCACCTAAAGCTGTTTGACTTACAGGTTGCGAAAAATCAAAATCTGCTTTGCGGAGAATCGACTGAATTCGGGCATACGTATATTGAATAAACGGTCCTGTATTTCCTGCAAAATCTACCGATTCTTGAGGGTTGAAAAGGATTCGTTTTTTAGGATCAACTTTCAAAATGTAATATTTCAAAGCTCCTAAACCTATGATTTTATAAAGTTTCGCTTTGTCTTGGTCTGAATAGCCATCAAGCTTTCCGAGTTCTTCCGAAATTTCACGAGCGGTGGTTTCCATATCCGAAATCAAATCATCAGCATCAACCACAGTTCCTTCTCTGGACTTCATTTTTCCGGAAGGCAAATCAACCATTCCGTAAGACAAATGGTAAAGATTTTCTGCCCAAGAATACCCTAACTTTTTAAGTATCAAAAACAATACTTTAAAGTGGTAATCTTGTTCATTACCTACTGTATAAACCATTCCGTTTACATCCGGAAAATCTTTTACACGTTGAATCGCTGTTCCGATATCTTGAGTGATATAAACCGAAGTTCCGTCTGAACGAAGTACTAGCTTTTCATCAAGACCTTCGCTAGTCAAATCAATCCAAACCGAACCATCTTCTTTTCTATAGAAAATACCTTTCGAAAGCCCTTCTTCTACAAGGTCTTTTCCTAAAAGGTAAGTATTACTTTCGTAATAGTTTTTGTCGAAATCAACTCCGATGTTTTTATACGTGACATCAAAACCATCGTAAACCCAACTGTTCATCATCTTCCAAAGTTCTAAAACTTCAGGTTTACCAGCTTCCCAATCCAAAAGCATTTGTTGGGCTTCAAGCATAATTGGAGCTTGTTTTTTGGCTTCGTCTTCTGATTTTCCTTGAGCTACAAGTTCGTTTATCTGGTTTTTGTATTCTTTATCGAACGCTACATAGTAGTTTCCTACCAATTTATCGCCTTTAAGCCCGGTTGACTCTGGAGTTTCTCCGTTTCCGAACTTTTTCCAAGCAACCATAGATTTACAGATGTGAATTCCTCTGTCGTTGATAACTTGGGTTTTGTAAACTTTTTTTCCGGATGCTTTAAGAATCTGAGCTACCGAATAACCCAACAATACGTTTCTCACGTGTCCTAAATGGAGTGGTTTGTTGGTATTCGGAGAAGCATATTCCACCATTGCGGCATTTTCGCCTTGAGCGACAGAACCGAAGTTTTCGTTGCTTTTTATCTGATTGAAAAAGTCAAGATAATACTTGTCTGAAATAACAATGTTTAAAAACCCTGAAACCACATTAAAACGAACTACTTCGCTAGTGTTTTCAACTAAATATTCTCCAATTTTATTTCCGATTTCAATCGGATTTCCCTTAATAATTTTCACTAAAGGGAAAATCACAAACGTAATATCGCCTTCAAAATCCCTACGAGTAGCCTGAAATTCTATCCTTTCGATAGTCGTACCGAAAAGAGATTGAACCGCTTCCTGAATTTTGGTTGTAAGGATTTGTTGTATGCTCATAATATTTGAATTTTTAAGTGGCAAAGGTACTAATAAATTTAGTAATTTTGTTTTTGATATTCCGTTTAGTAGGTGCTGATTTTCTACCTTTTTATTTATTAATTTTCTTATATGTCTAAAGTAAAAACTTCTTTTTTTTGTCAGAATTGTGGTGTGCAGTATTTCAAATGGCAAGGGCAATGTAACTCTTGTAAAGAATGGAATACTATCGTAGAAGAAGTCATACAAAAAGAGGAAAAACCATCGTGGAATGCTTCGGGAACAATTGTGAAAACCTCTCCAAAGCCTTTACGAATAGACGAAATTGATGCTAGCCAAGAAGTTCGCCTTGACACTACTGACGAAGAACTCAACCGTGTTTTGGGTGGTGGCTTGGTAGCGGGTTCACTCACGCTTTTGGGTGGAGAACCCGGAATCGGGAAAAGTACACTTTTGCTACAAATTGCTTTGAAATTGCCGTATAAAACCCTTTATGTTTCGGGTGAAGAAAGCCAAAAACAAATCAAAATGAGAGCAGAACGAATTGAAACCCAAGGCAACAACTGCTACGTTCTGACCGAAACCAAAACGCAAAATATCTTCAAACACATCGAAGATACTCAGCCTGAGATTGTGATTATTGACTCCATTCAAACCTTGCATTCTGATTATATCGAAGCCAGTGCCGGAAGCATTTCACAAATCAGAGAATGTACGGCTGAGCTGATAAAATTTGCGAAACAAACTAATGTTCCAGTAATTCTTATCGGACACATCACCAAAGACGGAACCATAGCCGGACCAAAAATTTTAGAACACATGGTCGATACGGTTTTACAATTCGAAGGCGATAGAAATCACGTGTATAGAATACTTCGTTCACTAAAAAACCGTTTTGGTTCGACCTCTGAATTAGGGATTTATCAAATGCAAAATTCGGGTTTACGACAAGTGAGCAATCCGTCTGAATTGTTGATTTCTCACAAAGAAGAACAACTTAGCGGGACAGCCATAGCAGCCACACTCGAAGGTATGAGGCCACTGATGATTGAAATTCAGGCTTTGGTGAGTACTGCTGTTTACGGAACGCCTCAAAGAAGCACTACCGGATATAATGCCAAAAGACTCAACATGATTTTGGCTATTTTGGAAAAACGTGTCGGTTTTCGATTGGCTCAAAAAGATGTTTTCTTGAACGTGACAGGTGGAATTTCAGTCGATGATACAGCTATAGATTTGGCTGTAGTTGCTGCTATTTTGTCTTCTAACGAAGATGTATCTGTCGAGAAAGATTTCTGCTTTGCTGGTGAGGTAGGGCTTTCCGGAGAAATTCGTCCGGTAAGTAGAGTCGAACAACGAATTCAAGAAGCAGAAAAACTAGGTTTTTCGACTATTTTTGTATCTAAATACAATAAAATTTCATTGAAAAATACCACCATTCAAATAAAATTCGTTTCAAAAATCGAAGATGTAGTGCAGTATCTTTTTTGATTTAAAAATCACACATGCTGTCTTCACTTCTCACCCATCAAATGCTCAGAAAAACAAACTTGAACAGTTTTTAGGTGATTTGGTTGATTTTTACTACTTTTGTTTCGACTTTTAAAAAAATCTGACAAAATCATAGTTTATGAATTTACACGAATATCAAGGGAAAGAAATTTTAGCTTCTCACGGAGTAAGAGTTCAGAGAGGTTATGTAGCCCATAATGCTGAAGAAGCCGTAGTTAAGGCAAAACAACTCACAGCAGAAACCGGAACAGGATGGCACGTTATCAAAGCTCAGATACATGCAGGAGGAAGAGGAAAAGGAGGAGGAGTAAAACTTGCTAAAAACCTTCAAGAAGTAGAATCAATTGCAGATCAAATCATTGGAATGCAACTTATCACTCCACAAACTCCACCAACTGGTAAAAAAGTTCACAAAGTTTTAGTTGCTGAAGACGTATATTACCCAGGAGAAAGCAAAACAGCAGAATTCTATATGTCTGTACTTCTAAACAGAGGAAAAGGACGTAACATGATTATGTATTCTACCGAAGGAGGTATGGATATCGAAGAAGTAGCTGAAAAAACCCCTCACCTTATTTTTACTGAAGAAATTGACCCATCTGTAGGTCTTCAAGGTTTCCAAGCAAGAAGAATTGCTTTTAATCTTGGACTTTCAGGAAATGCTTTCAAAGAAATGGTGAAATTTGTTGATTCACTTTATTCAGCTTATGTTGGGTGTGATGCTTCACTTTTTGAAATCAATCCGGTTCTTAAAACTTCAGATAACAAAATTTTAGCGGTTGATGCTAAGGTTGTTCTTGATGACAATGCTCTTTACAGACATTCGAAATACGAAGACATGAGAGATATCAAGGAAGAAAATCCAATCGAAGTTGAAGCAAAAGCTGTTGGTCTTAACTATGTTGACCTTGACGGAAACGTAGGTTGTATGGTAAACGGAGCTGGTCTTGCTATGGCAACGATGGATCTTATCAAACATGCTGGATTTGAGCCTGCAAACTTCCTTGACGTAGGAGGAACTGCAGATGCAAAACGTGTAGAAACAGCTTTCAAAATCATTTTAAAAGACCCTAACGTAAAAGCTATCCTTATCAATATCTTCGGAGGAATCGTTCGTTGTGACCGTGTTGCTCAAGGAGTTATCGATGCTTACAGAAACATGGGAGATGCTATTAAAGTTCCAATCATTGTTCGTCTTCAAGGAACGAATGCTGAATTGGCAAAAGAAATGATTGACAACTCAGGTTTAGCTGTTCACTCTGCTGTAGAATTCCAAGAAGCTGCAGACAAAGTAAAAGCTGTTTTAAGCTAAGAAATATATTTTCAACCCATAAAAAATCCGTCTTGTTCTAATGAATAAGACGGATTTTCTTTTTTAGATAAATCGTATTTTACATTCTTTTCAGAATCGCAGCCAGTCTGCTTTTGATTTCAGACGAAGCATCAAATAACATTTGTTCGTTTGATGGAAAAGGAACGAATTTGTTATTAACCATCGCTTTTTCGTCTTTGCTCAGCACTCTGTTGTCGCCTTTGAATTCTGCAAAAACATTCTCAAAAATAAACTCAGTCTGTAACGGAAAAGAATTGATTCTTTTGTCTTTTGCTACATCAAAATGCTGTACTTGTCCGGAAACGGCTAGTGATTTGGTTTGAATCACTTGTAATAAAGTTCCGCTTACGTTGATGATCTTGTCTTCTTTGATTTTGTTTCCGTTTTCGTCTAAAATATAATTTCCGTTACGGTCTGTTTTATAAACGTAACCGTCTTTTATTTCTTTTTGAAGGGCAATTTCCTTTTCTGAAATTCGCTCGGGAGAAACTAAAATTTCACGAAAATCCAAAACTACTTCATAAGCATACGGAACATTTCTTTGCTCTACCGAATGGAATTCTTTCCAAAAGTTATCTAATCCATACGTGTTGAAATCCAACAAGTCATCTTCCAGTTTTCTAGGAATCATTTGTTCTGTACTGTTTACGATTCGAACCAAATAGAAATCTGTACCTTTAAAATGAGCTTCTTCTAATAAGGTTTTGGTGTTTTTATAGTTTGGCTCTAGAGCAGTAAGATCTTTGAGTTGGTTATAAGCCTTTCTGAAATCTGATTTTTGATTTGACTTCAATAATTGGCTAGAATTATCATACAAATAAGCCACATAATCTGCTTTGGCCTTGATGATCTCATCTGAGTAATCTTCGAAGTCAAATCGAGCTTCTGAACCATTGTTTTTCACCAAAGGAAGCAACGGATAAATATCGTTTTGAACTCGGTTTAAACACACGTATAAATCATAAATCTGCTGTGTGTTATAGGCTCTGTTTTCCTTTTGAAGAAAAGCAATCTTATTGGTGTATGAATCTTTGAACTTTTCGAAAGCTTTTTCAAGAATAGCAACCTGTTCTTTATCTGATTTTTTATCTTTATTTTTCTGCAAACGATTAACGGCAATATGTATTGCTTCTTCATAATTTCCAGAAGATAATGCTTTATTAGCTTGTTTTACAGAAGAACAAGCCACTATAAAAAGCAACCCGAATAAAAGGAATTTTGATTTCATAAAAGATAGTATTATGGTTCAGGAAGGCTGATTACAAAATCTTTGCCAAACCAAATGTAAACAGATTTCCGTTAAAATTATTTGTTTGCTGAAATTACCATCTGATAATCACACTTCCCCAAGTAAATCCGCTACCGAAAGCAGCTAACACCACCAAATCACCTTCTTTGATTTTACCTTGTTCCCATGCCTCGGTAAGTGCAATCGGGATAGAAGCGGCTGTAGTATTTCCGTATTTTTGGATGTTATTGTAAACTTGATCGTCTGTTAGTCTGAATTTTTGTTGAATGAACTGAGAAATTCTCAAGTTCGCTTGATGCGGAATGAGCATATTGATATCTGAAACTTGCAATCCGTTGGTTTGGAGACCTTCGTTGATTACTTCCGAAAAACGAACTACTGCATTTTTGAATACAAATTGTCCGTTCATGTGTGGATAATAGCTTTCGTCATTTGGGTCGTTGTCTTTCAAAATATCCAAAACCCAACGTTTGCCCATTCCCGGAGCCACAAGAGCTAATTCTTCAGCATGTTCTCCTTCTGAATGTAAGTGAGTAGAAAGAATTCCTTTTGATAAATCTTCTTCACGAGA
>JBEBUB010000001.1:0-45421 GCA_040393445.1 Flavobacterium beibuense | reverse complement strand
AAATCGCTTCTTTCGAGAATGATGCTACACCAAGCAAACCCGTTTTGTATAAAATACTGTAAAAACCTATGATGAAATTTGCAGTTGTTATACTAAATTGGAACGGAAAAGCTTTGCTTGAAAAGTTTTTGCCATCGGTTATGGCTTATTCTGAGGAAGCTCAAGTGTATGTAGCCGATAACGCATCCACCGATGACTCTGTTGCTTTTCTAGAAAGAGAATATCCTCAAGTAAAAATCATCCGAAATCAAGACAATTACGGTTATGCCAAAGGCTATAACGAAGCTTTGAAAAGCGTGAGCGAACCCTATTGGGTATTGTTGAATTCTGATGTTGAAGTAACCGAAAATTGGCTTAAATCTCCACTCGAACTCTTCGAAAGCGATTCACAAATTGCCGCCATACAACCCAAGTTATTAGATTACAAAAACAAAAGTTTTTTTGAATATGCCGGAGCAGCCGGAGGCTTTATTGACAAATACGGTTTTCCGTTTTGTAGAGGCCGTATTTTTTCAACTTTGGAAAAAGATAACGGACAATACGAACAAATAGAAGATATTTTCTGGGCTTCGGGAGCTTGTCTTTTTATCCGAAAATCAGTTTTTGAACAGCTCGGTGGCTTCGATGAAGACTTTTTTGCTCACCAAGAAGAAATTGATTTGTGTTGGAGGATTCAAAATGAGAATCTAAAGATTAAATACACTCCGGATTCTATGGTTTATCATGTGGGTGGCGCCACCCTAAAAGAAGGTTCGCCTCAAAAAACCTTTCTGAATTTCCGTAATTCGCTCTTTTCACTACTTAAAAACCATCCGAAAAAAGGATTGTTCGGAGGGGTTTTCATTCGTCTTTGTCTTGACGGAATTGCAGGGGTTTTCTTTATGCTTCAAGGCAAGCCTAAACACGTTTGGGCTATCATTAAATCGCACTTTGCGATGTATGCAAATCTCAATAAGACCTTAGCCAAGCGAAAAGACAACCAAAAAGCCGATTATTATTACACAAAAAGTATCGTTTTTGAGTATTTTATAAAGGGTAAGAGGGCTTTTACGGTACAGAAAAATAAATAATTTAGCAATTTTACAGCAATTATTACAAACCAAACTGTTACTAGGAAAATAATCGAAAAATCGCTAATTTTTAATAAGTTTTTAATATATCGAACGGTCTTTTATTTCTACCTTTGCATAAATCAAAAAAATTAAAAGTTATGAAAAAAGTCGTTCTATTATGCTCTGTGTTGGGGATGCTTACCCTGACTTCGTGTAATTCTAAAAAGAAAATTGCTGAACTCGAAAACAAAAACAAAGAAATTCAAGACTTGTTAAATTCAGCAACAGTAAAACTAAACACTTGTTTGGCTGAAAAAGACGGATTGAACTCTCAAATTAGTTTGTTACGTGAAGCTAATGCAGATTTAAAAAGAGATAAAGATAACATCACTGTGCTTACTGCCAAAGGTGCTGAAAACCTAGAGAAATCTCTAGAAAGCATGAGAGAGAAAGACATTAAAATTTCTCGTCTTCAAGATGCTTTAACTAAGAAAGACTCTGTGACATTAGCCCTAGTAAGTTCTTTGAAAAAAGAAGTAGGATTTGATGATCCGGATATTCAAATCAATGTAGAAAAAGGAGTAGTATTCATCTCTATTGCAGATAAAATGCTATTCAAAACCGGAAGCTACGAAGTGAGCGACAAAGCAAGAGCTGTATTGGCTAAAGTTGCTAAAGTCGTAAACTCAAAACCTGATTTTGAGTGTATGGTTGAAGGTCACACAGACAACGTTCCTTATCGTTCTAGCAATGGAGTTTTGCTTGACAACTGGGATTTGAGTGTAAAACGTTCGACTTCAATCGTGAGAGTGTTGCAAGATTTGGGTGTAAAACCATCACAACTTATTGCAGCAGGAAGAGGAGAATATGTGCCTTTGGTTGACAACACAACATCAGAAAATCGTGCTACAAACCGTAGAACAAGAGTTTTAGTATTGCCTAAAATCGACCAGTTCTATGACATGATCGAAAAAGAAATGAAAACCCTTAGCGGGAAATAATTTTTTCATAGTAATAATTGTGATTTTAAGAAAGGGAAGTAACACTGTTACTTCCCTTTTTTGTTTACTTCCCCCTTCCTACCACCCCAAACGCTAAAGATTTTAGCGATAATCACATCACCTCCGGCATAAATAAAAACAGCTCCCATTACACTCCAACAAAAAACAACCATTTTTTCATTTCGTAAAAAAATAATAGTACTTTTAGCAGGCTAAAAGTATTATAAGATGAATACACCTATCAAAACCAATTACTCTGCTCTTTACACCCTCATCATCGTTTTCTTCTTTTGGGGATTCATAGCAGCCGGAAACAGTATTTTTATTCCGTTTTGTAAAGAATACTTTCACTTAGACCAATTTCAATCACAACTTATCGACTTTGCTTTTTATACCGCTTATTATATAGGAGCTTTGGTTTTATTTGCCTTAGGTACACTTCGGGGTAAAGACATTGTCGGGAAATGGGGCTACAAAAAGAGCATTGTTTATGGACTTTTGTTTTCAGCCCTTGGTGCTGCAGCTATGATTATTGCTGTAAAAGCCAATATTTATACAGCCATGTTAGTCGGGTTGTTTATTGTTGCTTTGGGCTTTTCGCTTCAACAAACAGCTGCCAATCCGTTTGCTATTCTGTTGGGTGACCCAAAAACAGGTGCTAGTAGAGTGAATCTTGGTGGTGGAATTAACTCTTTCGGAACCACTATCGGACCCATTATTGTTGGCTTTGCTCTTTTCGGAACCACAGCAGCCGTCACTGATGAACAAATCAGAAACATGGAACTTGACAAAGTAATTTGGCTCTATACAGGTGTGGGTATTTTGTTCTTGATAGCGGCCTCAATTTTTTATTTCTCTAAAAAACTACCAAGTGGCATTTCTGACGAAAGTGTAGAAAAATCAGGCAAAGCCTTGACTACGCTCATTGTTATGACCATACTACTTGTCGTATGTTTTGCTCCAGTTTTCCAAACCTATCAAAACGATTTTTCAACCTTTACCGAAGAGCAAATGCACAGCCTAGAAAAATACCGTATGTATTGGCTTTTGGGAGCTTTATTGGTAGTTGTTGGAGGATTACTTTTTGCAAATCTAAAAGCTAAACAAGACAAATCAGGTTGGGGAGCAATGCAATATCCGCAATTAGTTTTGGGTATGCTGGCTATTTTTGTGTATGTAGGCGTAGAAGTAGCTGTGGGAAGTAACCTTGGAGAACTGCTGCAACAGGAAGAATTCGGTTCTATGGAAGTTTCTGAAACGGCTAAATACATCTCTATGTATTGGGGAAGTTTGATGATTGGTCGTTGGGCAGGAGCGATTTCTGTATTTAACCTAACAAAAGGGAAAAAAGCCATTGCTTTGGTAGTAGTTCCGCTTATTGCTTTTGGAGTGATTTTAGGTGTAAACACCCTTTCGGGGAATGATATGTCGCCTTTATACTACTACGTTTTGTGTATTGCAGTTCAGATTATTGCCTTTTTTGTTGCTAAAGACAAACCAGCAAAAACACTTTTTATTTTCGCAATTTTAGGTATAGCTGCTATGCTTACCGGACTTATGACAGACGGAACAGTAGCCATTTATGCTTTTTTAACCGGAGGTCTGGCTTGTAGTATTATGTGGCCTTCTATTTTTAGTCTTTCGCTTATTGGTCTGGGTAAATACACTTCTCAAGGTTCGGCCTTTTTGGTAATGATGATTTTAGGTGGTGGAATCATCCCTCCTATTCAGGGAAAATTAGCTGATATCATCGGGATTCATCAGTCGTATATCATGGCTGTGATTTGTTTTAGCTATTTGGCTTTGTTCGCTATTTTGGTAAAACCAATTTTGAAAAAACAAAATATTGATATCGACCAAATTGAAACCGAAGGCTCTCACTAAGTAAGTTTGAGCAAGAAATAACTCCTCAAAAACCGCTAATTCTTCGCCAAAAAAGAGTAACTTTGCGTGTATTTTTTTAATTATGAAAACAAAAATTCTTATCATAGGAGCCTGTGGGCAAATCGGAACAGAGCTTACTCAAAACCTCAGAAAAATCTACGGAGTTGAAAATGTTGTAGCATCAGACGTTAGAAAACTAAATAATTCTGTTGTGAATGACGGAATCTTTGAAGTAGTAAACGCTCTCGATTTCAACCAAATCCAAGAATTAGTCGAAAAATATGAGATTACAGATGTATATCTGATGGCTGCTTTGCTTTCGGCTACAGCTGAAAAAAACCCTGCCTTCGCTTGGGATCTGAATATGAATTCCCTTTTCCATGTGCTTAACTTAGCCAAAGAAGGGAAAATTCAAAAGATATTTTGGCCATCGAGTATAGCAGTTTTCGGCCCTACGACACCAAAAGAAAATACACCGCAATTCACCATTATGGAACCTTCAACCGTTTACGGAATCAGTAAACAATCAGGTGAAAGATGGTGTGAATATTACCACAACATTTACGGAGTTGATGTAAGAAGTATCCGTTACCCTGGACTTATCAGTTGGACAACTCCTCCGGGAGGCGGAACCACAGATTATGCAGTTGACATTTATTACAAAGCCTTAGAAAATGCTAGTTATGAGTGCTTCCTTTCAGAAAATACAGGACTCCCAATGATGTATATGGATGATGCTATTAGAGCAACCATCCAAATCATGCAAGCGCCAAAAGAATCGATTAAAATTCGCTCTTCCTATAACCTTTCGGCTATTAGTTTCACTCCTAAAGAAATTGCAGCCGAAATCAAAAAACACATTCCTGATTTCACCATTACCTACAAACCTGATTTCAGACAAAAAATTGCAGACAGCTGGCCGTCAAGCATAGATGACAGCAGAGCAAGAGAAGATTGGGGTTGGCAACACGAGTTCGACATGGATAAAATGACTCGTGTGATGCTTGAGAATTTAAAAGAAAAAAAATAAACTTTTATTTGTGGATAAACTTCCTGAATGTTGTATATTTGGGTATGTCTGTATTTAAGTTTTTTTTAAAAACTTATTATATTTACAATACATTAATACAAGCCAATAAGACCACCCGATTACTAACCAACATGAGGCTTATGAAACGTTTATTTACATTTCTTTGTATTTTATTTTACTTCTCGACAACAGCCCAAGAGACAGAAGAGTTTAGAAAAAAGTTTGACAGCATTCGCTTTGATGCTATTGTCAATGTATCTGCCAAAGATTTTGATAAAGCAATACAAATAGCAGATTCTCTTTATAGCATTTCGACAACAAAAAAGTACAAGGCTAACGCTTTGATGCTTTCTTCAGAACTGCACCAACGAAAAGGCCAAAGAAAGCAAGCCATAATATACGCTCAACAGGCAGGAGAGATGATCTCCGGAGAGAAATTCTATGTTTTAGAAGCCCAAATTTATGGCTTTTTATCAGGACAATATCGAATACTTGGATTGATAGAAGAAGGTAGAATTTATTTAGAGAAAGCTCTGAAAGCTTCGAACAATGTTAATGACGATGATCGAAAAAACACCTTGTTAGGTTTAGCATATCAGGAAAAAGCCCTTTATGAATCAGCTGCTGAGAATTATTCCGAAGCTAAAAATTTTGCCTCAGAATCAGAAAAGTACTTAAGCAAAGCTACTGACGGCCCTCGAAAAGACTTTTTTTTAGGAACCAATGCAGAACTCTACGGAAAAACTCTTCGAAAACTTAAGCAATATGATGAGGCTACAATACACTATAATCGAGCATTGAAACTTCTCAGTAATGCCGTTGAGCCCAATGCTGGAATTATTGGAGATATATATCACGGATTAGGTTATATCTATCTAGAAGAAAAAGAGTATGATTTAGCTAAAGAATATTTAATCAAAGCTGAAGAAATAGCTGAAAATTCGGATTATATCGGGCTAAAAACTAACGTATATGAAACTCTTTCAGATTATTATAAAGCGGTTAACAACCACGAAAAATCTTCTTTATATAAAGATAAATACATAGAAGTTTTTAATTTTTATGAACAAGACAAAAAGGCTGCTATAGAAGATTTTGTAAAATTTCTTAAAGAAGAGAATCAAAATCTTTTTGACTATCGCAATATGTTGCTAGGGTTATCGATAACCCTTGTATTACTGATAATAGCTTTAATTATAGCATACAATAGAAAAAAGAAAAGAGACCTCCAGCGATTCAACGAAGTGCTTAGTGAGCTGAAACAAAAAATTGCTCTTCAGGAACAACAAGTCGATATTTTGATTCAAGAAGGAAAAAATGAAGTTCAAAATTCGGAAAACAAAAGCTCAAAAAGTAAAGAACTTCAAATTTCTAAAGATACCGAAATTAGAATTATAGAAGGCTTGAAGGAGTTTGAACAAAATCTTGGTTTTTTACAAAATTCATTCTCATTAGCAAATCTTGCTACCCTTTTGGGGACGAATACAAAGTATCTTACCTTTATTCTGAATAAGTATTATCAAACAGATTTCAGCACCTATATCAACGAATTGCGTATTGGTTATATTATCCAAAAATTAGAGACCAATAAAGAATACAGAAACTACAAATTCAGCTATCTGGCAGAAGAATGTGGTTTTTCATCTCACAGTAAATTTTCTTCCATTTTCAAATCAGTAACCGGATTTTCTCCCTCTACATTTATTGAATACTTAGAAAAGCAATCTATAGCTAGCGTAGAATAATTTTTTAAGTGATTATATTTTTTTGTGAAGAACCCTATTTTTTCAGGGAGCCACTTCTTTGCTTTTGATTTTCAAACCGAAAAACTGTATCTTTGCAAACCTAACAAAAAAAGACATAAACACTTATGTTCAATAATTTAACCGAGAAATTAGACAAGGCTTTTCACGTATTGAAAGGTCACGGAAAGATAACCGAAATCAACGTTGCTGAAACCCTAAAAGAAGTCCGTAGAGCGCTTCTTGATGCCGATGTTAACTTCAAGATTGCCAAAGAGTTTACTAATAAAGTAAAAGAAAAAGCAATCGGTCAGAACGTACTGACTACCCTTCAACCGGGTCAGTTGATGGTAAAAATCGTAAAAGACGAACTTACCGAACTCATGGGTGGAGAGGCAACAGGTATTAACCTTTCCGGAAATCCGACAGTGATTTTGATGTCTGGTCTTCAAGGTTCTGGTAAAACAACTTTCTCCGGAAAATTGGCTAATTTCCTAAAAACTAAAAAATCTAAAAAACCACTTTTGGTGGCTTGTGATATCTACCGTCCGGCAGCGATCAATCAGTTGCATGTGGTGGGAGACCAAATCGGGGTTGAAGTATATTCTGAACCTGAAAACAAAAATGCAGTTGAAATTGCTCAAAACGCTATCAAACACGCTAAAGCTAATGGTTTCAACGTAGTGATTGTCGATACGGCAGGTCGTTTGGCTATCGATGAGCAAATGATGAACGAAATTGCAAACGTTCACAAAGCCATTCAACCTAACGAAACCTTGTTCGTAGTCGATTCAATGACAGGGCAAGATGCTGTAAACACAGCAAAAGCCTTCAACGATAGATTGGATTTTGACGGAGTTGTACTTACGAAATTAGATGGTGATACTCGTGGTGGAGCTGCTATTTCGATTAAATCAGTAGTAAACAAACCTATTAAATTCATAGGTACGGGTGAAAAAATGGAAGCTATTGATGTGTTCCATCCTTCTCGTATGGCAGACCGTATCTTAGGTATGGGTGACGTAGTTTCCCTTGTTGAAAGAGCTCAAGAGCAGTATGATGAAGAGGAAGCACGAAAACTTCAAAAGAAAATTGCTAAAAATGAATTCGGTTTTGATGATTTCTTGGCTCAAATCCAACAAATCAAAAAAATGGGTAATATGAAAGACCTGATGGGAATGATTCCCGGAGCAGGCAAAGCCCTAAAAGATGTGGAGATTGAAGACGATGCTTTCAAACACATCGAGGCCATCATTCAATCAATGACACCAACCGAAAGAAGTAAACCAGCTATTATAGACCACAAACGAAAAACCAGAATTGCTAAAGGTTCAGGAACTAAAATTGAGCAAGTGAACCAACTAATGAAGCAATTCGACCAAATGAGCAAAATGATGAAAATGATGCAAGGCGGAGGTGCTAAAAACCTAATGAGAATGATGGGTGGTATGCCCGGAATGAAATAATTTTTGTTTTTATTCAAAAACTGAACTTAAGAAATTATGATTAAACTGATAAGTATTTTAGCCAACTTGCAAAACCAATTCATCAACATAACTCGTATAGCTATACTAGTCGTTATGGTTTGGATAGGCGGATTGAAAGCTTTTCAGTATGAGGCAGACGGAATTGTTCCATTTGTAGCAAACAGCCCCATGATGTCATTCTTTTATACAAAAGATGCTCCGGAATACCAACAATATAAAAACCCTGAAGGAAAAACCGTCCAAAAAAACATTGACTGGCACAAAGAAAACGGAACTTATACTTTTTCTTATGGGTTAGGAGCTGTTATCATAGTGATTGGATTATTAACTTTTTTAGGAATTTGGTATGCTAAAATTGGCCTAATAGGTGGACTACTTACTTTCGGAATGTCATTAGTAACTTTGTCATTCTTAATCACAACTCCTGAAGTTTATGTTCCTAATTTAGGTGGAGACTTTCCTACCCCACAATTCGGATTTCCTTATTTATCGGGAGCAGGTAGGCTGGTCTTAAAAGATATTATTATGATGGGAGCTGGACTTATTTGTGCTTCAGATTCTTCTAAAAGAATTTTACAACAACAAAACAATAAATAAACAACACAACAACAAATGCAACTACTAGACGGAAAAAAAACATCTGCGGACATTAAAAAAGAGATTGCCGTTATTGTCCAAAAAATCAAAGACAGAGGCGAAAAAGTGCCTCACTTGGCAGCCATTATCGTTGGGAATGACGGAGCCAGCCTTACTTATGTAGCCAGCAAAGTAAAAGCTTGCGAACAAGTAGGTTTCGAATCGACTCTTATCCGTATGCCAAATACAACTTCTGAAGTGGAACTTCTGAAAAAAATCGAAGAACTCAACCAAGATGACAACATCGATGGGTTTATCGTTCAGCTTCCACTTCCGAAACAAATCGATGAGCAAAAAGTAATTATGGCTATCGATCCGAGCAAAGATGTTGATGGTTTCCACCCGGAAAACTTCGGAAAAATGGCTTTGGATATGAGTACGTTTATTCCGGCTACACCTTTCGGAATCTTAGAATTATTAGAAAGATATGGCGTAGAAACTCAAGGAAAACACACGGTAGTTATCGGAAGAAGTCACATCGTTGGTCGCCCTATGAGTATTTTAATGGGACGTAAAGGTTTCCCAGGGAATTCAACCGTGACTCTTACGCATAGCCATACCAAAAACATTACTCAAATCACTTCTCAAGCTGATATTATCATCACCGCTCTTGGAGTTCCAAACTACTTGAAAGCCGAAATGGTAAAAGACGATGTGGTGGTTATCGACGTAGGTATCACTCGTGTTCCTGATGAAAACAACCCAAAAGGTTATGTAATTAAAGGCGATGTTGATTTTGAAAACGTAAGCAAAAAAGCATCATATATCACTCCTGTTCCGGGTGGAGTTGGCCCTATGACCATTGCAATGCTAATGAAAAACACTTTATTGGCAAGAGAAAGAAGAAAATTACTACTATAATAATCATTTATGCAACCTAAAACCCCGTCTGAATCCCTTACGGTAATGACAGATGTCGTACTACCGGGAGAAACCAATCCGTTAAATAATTTATTCGGAGGCGAACTCCTAGCCCGTATGGACAGAGCAGCAAGTATCACAGCCCGTAGACATTCCCGAAGAATTTGTGTCACTGCTTCAGTTAACCACGTAGCATTTAATCGTGCAATTCCTCTAGGAAGTGTGGTTACAGTTGAAGCGAAAGTTTCTCGTGCCTTTTCTTCTTCTATGGAGATTTTTCTTGACGTATGGATAGAAGACCGTGAATCTGGTATAAGAACAAAAGCCAATGAAGCGATTTATACGTTCGTTGCTGTTGACGAAACCGGAAGGCCTATTCCTGTTCCGGAAATTATCCCTGAAACAGAACTAGAAAAGCAACGCTATGAAGCTGCTCTTCGTAGAAAGCAATTAAGCCTTGTTTTATCCGGAAAAATGAAACCTCACGATGCTACAGAGCTCAAGGCACTTTTTTCGTAAAAACTGAACAAACAATTCCATAGTAAGGATTTTGAAGAAAACCTGAATTCAAAATAGTCAGCCTTCAATCAAAAAATTCTTATATTTGCACCAAATTTTTCTAATCTTAAACTGTTTATAGCATGCAACTGTATAACACTTTGAGTGCCGAAGAAAGAAAAAAACTCATCGAAGATTCAGGCAAACAACGCCTGACCCTTTCTTTCTACGCATACGCTCAAATCGAAGACCCACAACAATTCAGAGACGATTTATTCCGGGTTTGGAATTCCCAAGAAGTTTTAGGACGTATTTATGTTGCCCACGAAGGAATAAATGCACAACTTTCTTTACCAGCAGACCGTTTTGACGAATTCAAAGCCTATTTAGATACTTATGATTTCATGAGAGGTATGCGTCTGAATATTGCTGTGGAGCAAGATGATTTTTCGTTTTTAAAACTTACCGTAAAGGTTCGCCATAAAATCGTAGCAGACGGGTTAGACGATGCTTCTTTTGATGTAACCAATAAAGGAATTCACCTTAAAGCAGCCGAATTCAACAAATTGCTTGAAGACCCAAATACGATTGTTGTAGATTTCAGAAATCACTACGAAAGCGAAGTCGGGCATTTTAAAGGAGCCATTACTCCTGATGTGGATACGTTCAGAGAATCATTACCGATTATCGAAGAGCAATTGGCGCCACACAAAGAAGACAAAAACCTTTTGATGTATTGTACCGGTGGTATTCGTTGCGAAAAAGCTAGTGCTTACTTCAAACACAAAGGTTTTAAAAATGTCTATCAATTAGAAGGCGGGATTATTGAGTATGCCAGACAAATCAAAGATCAAGGTATCGAAAGTAAATTCATCGGGACCAATTTCGTATTCGATAACCGTTTAGGTGAACGAATCACAGACGATGTTATTGCAAGATGTCATCAATGTGGAGAACCATGTGATACACATACAAATTGTGCTAACGATTCTTGTCATTTGCTTTTCATTCAATGTGAAAAATGTGCAGCTGCTATGGAAGGCTGTTGTTCAACCGAATGTGTAGAAGTGATTCATCTGCCAATGGCAGAACAAATTGCACTTCGCAAAGGAAAAATGAACGGTAATAAGATTTTCAAAAAAGGAAAATCACCTGCTTTGAAGTTCAAAACCCTACCTTCTGACGAAGTCATTGCGAAAGTTCAAGCCAAAAAACAGCAAGAACAACAGAAAAAAACAATCAAAAAACAGCTTATCGGAAAAGCGACTCATTATTATACTGCCTCGGGAATTTCGGAATTTACCTTGAGTGGAGACATTAATAAAGGTGACGTTCTGATTATTTCGGGGCCTACAACCGGAGAACAAAGAGTAGAAAACTACCAAATGGTCGTGAATAAAGATTTCGCTGAAACGGCAAAAAGCGAAGATAAAATCACGATTAAACTTCCTTTCAGAACCCGACTTTCAGACAAACTATATAAAGTGATATAAAACAAAAAGCCACCCAAAAGGTGGTTTTTTTATTATTCTGCTAATGTAGCTTTATAACCTATTTTTTCTAACGACTGCATCAATTCTTGTTGATTGATATTTTGGCCTTCTACAGTTAGAATTTTATTCGGATTTTGTGTGTCTACAGTCCATTTTTCAACCGAAGTGTTTCCGTTTAACACCGGAGTTACTTTGGCTACACAAGCATCACAATTAATGTTGGTTTTGAATTTTAATGTTTCCATCTTATTATTATTTTTATTATTTAGTTGTCTTACTACTCAATACTCAAATCTAATATCTCAAATTTTCTTCCACTTTAATCTCAAACTGTTGCTTACTACACATACAGAACTCAGCGCCATGGCTGCTCCCGCCCACATAGGGTCGAGCATAAATCCGTTTATCGGATAAAGAATTCCGGCTGCTATAGGAATTCCGATAACGTTATACACAAAAGCCCAAAACAGGTTTTGTCGAATGGCATTCGAAGTGTATTTCGATAAATGAATCGCTTTAGAAATTTTCGTCAAATCAGACGAAATAATCGTCATTTTAGCCACATCTATCGCTATGTCACTCCCTTTTCCCATAGCGATACTCACATCGGCTTGAGCTAGTGCATTGCTGTCGTTGATTCCGTCACCTACCATGGCAACTACCTTTCCTTCACTCTGCAACTTCTTGACAAAGTCTGCTTTCTCAGCAGGCAAAACTCCCGCTTTAAATTCATCAATATCCATTTGCTCAGCCACAGCTTTTGCCGTATGGTAATTATCTCCGGTGAGCATATAGACTTTGATGTGGTCTTTATGAAGTGCTTCGATGGCTTTTTGGGAACTTTCTTTAATCTTATCAGCAGTGGAAATTATTGCTAAAACTTCTGTTTCATCTGCAAAAAGCACTACCGTATGAGCATGTTGTAATCGTTGGTCAATTGCTGCCTGAACGGAATCCGAAATCAAAATTCCTTTGTTAAAAATCAAAGTCGGGTTACCAATATAATAGGTTCTGTTGTTATAAACTCCTTGAATTCCTTGACCCGAAATGTTTTCAACAGCTATGTTTTCGATAAACGAGCTATCGCTTTTCAGATGATGTACAATCGCATCCGCTAACGGATGTTCTGACATTTTTTCGATACTGAACAGTAGATTTTGATGTTCATCGGTTTTATCACCTATCCATTTCAAATCAGTAACCGACGGTTTTCCTTCTGTAATGGTTCCGGTTTTATCTAGAATAACTGCATTGATTTTTTTAGCTACTTCGAGGCTTTCTGCATCTTTAATCAGGATTCCGTCTTCGGCTCCCTTACCAATCCCGACCATAATAGCTGTCGGAGTAGCAAGCCCTAAAGCACACGGACAAGCAATTACCAAAACTGTTACAAAAGCAATCAGACCTTGTGTAAATGCATTGTCTCCACCCAGCATTAACCATAAAACAAAACTCAAAACAGCTACCCCAATCACAATCGGGACAAAAACAGACGCAATCTTATCCACCAATTTCTGAACCGGAGCTTTACTTCCTTGAGCTTGCTCTACCATTTTAATGATTTGAGCCAAAACCGTATCTCCGCCCACTTTTTCGGCTCTAAACCGGAAGCTTCCTTTTTGATTAATGGTTCCTGCAAAAACTTTGGTCCCTTTCTCTTTCAATACCGCTATAGGTTCTCCGCTAATCATACTTTCATCGACATACGAGCTGCCTTGAGTGACTTCTCCATCTACAGCGATTCGCTCTCCGGGCTTTACCAAAATAGTGTCACCTAAATTCACTTCAGAAACCGGAATCTCCTTTTCGGAATTCCCACGAATCACAGTAACCACTTTAGGTTGAATACCCATCAGCTTTTTGATAGCCGAACTCGTATTTCCTTTGGCCTTTTCTTCTAGTAATTTCCCCAAAAGGATAAACGCCACCACAATGCCGGCCGCCTCAAAATACACATGAGGATGAATGCCTTTCGTATGCAAAACATGAGGAAATAAAGTCACAAAAACACTGTATAAATAAGCCGTTCCGGTGCTGACAGCCACAAGCGTATCCATATTGGCCGATTTGTGCTTCAGTTGCTTCCAAGCTCCTACAAAAAACTGCTGCCCGAAATAAAATAACATCGGAGTAGATAAAGCCCACATCACCCAATTGGCATACGGCATATCCATAAAAAACATACCAATAACAAACAGCGGAACCGCAAAAATCATCGCTCCAACAACTCGTTTTTTGAGCTGCTTGTAGTTATCTTCTTTGATTTGTTCGAGTGATTCTTTAGCCTCTTCCGATTCATCAATGATTAAATCATAGCCGGCTGCCTGAACGGCTTGCTTTAGCTTCTCGGGAGAGGTTTGCGAAGGAATAAACTCGATTTTAGCCGTTGTGTTGGCATAATTCACCTCGGCTTTTACAACTCCCACCTGGTTTTTGAGCACCGCTTCTGTATTTCCTGCACACGAAGCACACGAAAGATTCATAACCGGATAACTCTTCGTAATTGTGGATTCTGAAACCATAATGCGTGATTTAACTATACAAAGTTACGCCATATCGTTTACAGAATTTTGAGAAGAAGTTATAAGATTACAACTTGTTTATCGGAAGGCGTTTTTGATTTTGCTTGTAGGCTGAAGGTGACATCCCGGTGACTTTCTTGAATTGCGCACTCAAATGAGCCACACTCGAATACTGCATTTTGTCTGCAATTTCTTTTAGTAAAAACTCCTCATAGCTGATGAGTTCTTTGATTCGCTCTACTTTTTGAAGAATGAAGTATTTCTCTATAGAAAGGTTTTCTTCTTCGGAGAAAACAGTGGTGAGATAACTGTATTCCAGAGCCAATTTGTTAGATAAATAATCAGATAAATTCTCATTCAAACGAATTCCTTTTGGGTCAAAAACCAAAGCAGTGATTTCGTTTTTTATCTTTTCAGCAATTTGAGATTTACGAGTTTCGATGATTTCAAAACCTACCTCCTTAAGCTCTTTGTCTAGGACTTCTTTCTGCTGTTCTGTAATGGGATAGACGAGGGTAACCTCACCCAAAACCACTTCCGAGACAGGAATTTGAACCTTATCAAAAACTTGTCCTACCACCATAATACAACGGTCGCAAACCATATTTTTGATTTTAAGGTTGTTTATTTCGGTCATGTCTCAATCCTTTATTTTCTATATGCAAAGGTAATGATTCCTAAGCAGAAGTTTATCAATCAGCTAAGCCACTCATTCTCAAAAAAAAAATTATGCTATGTTAAAGAACAAAACTTTTTTGTAATTTTAAAGCGAAAAACTTAAATCTTATCCCTTATGAAACAAATTAAACTCGACCTAGGTAAATTCTTACTTCGCCTTGGAGTAGGAGGATTGCTTCTTTTTCATGGAATTCACAAAATGGTTAATGGATTTCAAGGTATAAAAGACCTTTTGAGTGCTAACAACCTTCCTGAGATTTTATGGTTGGGAGTTCCGCTCGGAGAAATTCTAGCTCCTTTGTGTATTTTATTTGGTGTTTTTACCCGAATTTCTGCCCTAATTGTAGTTATTTTTATGTTTTTCTCGATTTATCTGGCACATGCTGCTGAAGTACTAGTACTCGGACAAACCGGAGCTCCAGTAATCGAATTAAACTTGTTATATTTGCTTGGTGCTTTGGCCTTGTTTTTTATAGGGTCTGGCCGCTATGCTTTATATAAAAGAGAGGTCGGGTTTTTGGCTTAATAAATAATGAGTTTGGATTTTAGGTATTTTTTATTTTTCCCTTTTTTGTTGCTTGTCTTTTCTTGTTCCAAAGAAACCAATCAAGAAAAAGAACATTTGGTTTTTAGATATAACGAAAGTTCAAACATCGCTACGCTAGATCCTGCTTTTGCACGAACTCAAGCCGAAATCTGGATTACCAATCAACTTTTTAACGGGCTTGTTCAGCTAGACGACAGTTTGAACATCTTGCCTGATATTGCAAAAAAATGGACGGTTTCTGAAGACGGAAAACACTATGTGTTTACGCTTCGGGATGATGTTTATTTTCATAAAAATTCGATTTTTGAAGACAGCACTCGAGTGGTGAATGCCTACGATTTCGAATTTAGTTTTTCACGAATCAAAGATTCCCGAACAGCTTCTCCCGGAGCTTGGATTATGAGAAATGTGAAGGGTTTAAAAGCCGCAAACGACACCTTATTCGAAATTGAATTAGAAAAACCTTTTCCTGCTTTTTTAGGATTGCTAACCATGAAATATGCTTCGGTGGTTCCAAAAGAAGCCTTTCAAAACAGCTATGATTTTCGTAAAAAACCCATCGGGACAGGACCTTTTGCTTTTAAGTTCTGGGAAGAAAACGTAAAACTGGTTTTGAGAAAAAACCCAATTTATTTCGAAAAAGACGAAAATGGAAATTCGCTACCTTATCTTGAGGCTGTAGCAGTTACATTTTTACCTGACAAACAAAGCGGTTTCTTACAGTTCGTTCAAGGAAAATCTGATTTTATTTCCGGTTTGGATGCCTCTTATAAAGATGACATTCTGACTCCGAAAGGCGAATTGCAACCCAAATATCAGGATAAAATCGAAATACTCTCAGGAGCTTATCTCAATACGGAATACTTAGGATTTAAACTCGACAACCCAACTATTTTGACTGATAAGCGAATTCGTCTGGCTTTGAATTATGGGTTCGACAGACAAAAATTAGTTGCTTATTTAAGAAACAATATCGGAACGGCTGCCACAAACGGTTTTGTCCCTGTTGGTCTGCAAGGAAGGTTTGAGAATGGTTTTCAATACGATTATGAAAAAGCCAAAACCCTAGTTGAAGAATACAAAAAAGAAAATAACAATCCGGTTAGAATCACATTGAGCACGAATGCTTCGTATCTTGATATTGCAGAATATCTGCAAAGAGAATGGCAAAAAATCGGAATTGAAGTAGCTATAGATGTAATGCCAAATTCTGCTTTACGTCAAGGAATGGCAACAGGAAAAGTAGATTTCTTCCGAGGCAGTTGGATAGCTGACTATCCGGATGCAGAGAATTATTTTTCACTTTTTTATAGCCAAAATTTTGCTCCGAACGGGCCTAACTACACCCATTTCAAAAACGAAATGTTTGACCAATTATACGAAAAGTCATTTTTGGAAACTGATGACGAAAAACGATTCGAACTTTACAGAAAAATGGATAGCATCGTAGTTAATGAAGCTCCTGTGATACCACTTTTTTATGACAAAGCAATTCGTTTTACATCAAAAAAAGTGGACAACCTTGGGGTCAATCCACTTAATTTATTACAACTGAAAAGAGTAAAAAAATCGGAATAATTTTATCCTTCTAATTCCATCTGAACAGTTTCCCATTCGTTAAGAAGGTTTTCTAAATCTTTTTTCTTCTTTTCGTAAGCTTTGAAAAACGACATATCATTCATCATTTTTTCGTAATTCTCAGCCAATAATTTATCTTCTTGAGCGATTTGTTTTTCAAGATTTTGAATTTCGCTTTCAATCTTGCTCAAACGATTTTGAAGTGATTTTTTCTGCTTTTGTTCTTCGAAAGAAAGATTTTTTTCTTGCTTTACAGGCTGTTTTACAACTACATCTTTCTTCTCAATCTCACGCATGTTATCAACTTTTCTTTGTTCTAAATAGAAGTTGATATCACCCAAATATTCTTTAATTTTCTGGTCTTTGAATTCATAAACCACATTCGAAAGCCCTTGAAGGAAATCCCTATCGTGAGAAACCAAAAGCAAGGTTCCTTCGAATTTCTGCAAAGCCGCTTTCAATACGTTTTTCGACTTGATATCTAAGTGATTCGTAGGTTCATCCATCACAAGAACGTTTATAGGCTGCAAAAGCATTTTACACAAAGCCAAGCGATTACGCTCTCCTCCGGAAAGCACTTTTACTTTTTTATGAACGTCATCTCCTCTAAAAAGGAAAGCACCTAACATATCTCTCACTTTTGAACGATTGTGGTCGCTGGCTGCATTTTCCATCGTTTCCAAAAGAGTAATCTCTCCGTCAAGATAATCCGCTTGATTTTGGGCAAAATAACCGAGCTGAACGTTGTGCCCTAACTTGATGCTTCCTTCGAATTCAAATTCATTAACGATAGCTTTCAAGAAGGTTGATTTTCCTTGTCCGTTTTGTCCGACAAAGGCAATTTTGCTACCTCTTTCGACAAGCAACGAAATATCTTTTAGAATGGTTTTATCACCATATTTTTTAGTTACGTTTACTGCCTCAACAACTACCCTTCCCGGAGTTATCGAAACCGGAAACGAAACTGCCATTACGGAATTGTCGTCTTCATCGACTTCAATTCGCTCGATTTTATCTAGCTTTTTGATAAGCGATTGTGCCATCGAAGCTTTTGAAGCTTTGGCTCTAAACTTTTCAATCAGCTTTTCGGTTTGTTCAATTTTTTTCTCTTGATTCTTTTGAGTAGCTAATTGTTTCTCTCTGATTTCTTGCCTCAACTCCAAATACTGAGAATAGGGTTTGTTGAAATCATAAGCTTTCCCGAGAGAAATTTCAATAGTTCTGTTGGTTACGTTATCCAAGAACATTTTATCGTGAGATACGATAACAACTACTCCCGGGTAGTTTTTCAAGAAGTTTTCTAACCAAATGATACTCTCGATATCCAAGTGGTTGGTTGGCTCATCCAGAAGCAACACGTCGTTATTTTGCAAGAGTAGTTTAGCCAATTCAATTCTCATTCGCCACCCACCCGAAAAAGTATCTGTTAGCTTGTCGAAATCTTCTCTTTTGAAACCAAGTCCTAACAAGATTTTTTCTGTATCTCCAACGTAATTATAACCACCAATAATTTCATAATGGTGAGTGACATCGCTTAAATCTTCGATAAGTTTAGAGTACGCTTCACTTTCATAATCTGTTCGGGTAGCCAACTCGTGATTAATTTCTTGCAAGCGCTTTTCAGCTTTTTTGATTTCCTCAAAAGCTTGATAAGCTTCATCGAGCACTGTTCGGCCTTTTACGAAATCAATATCTTGCTTCAGAAAACCAATTTTTATCTCTTTTTCTGCTGCAATGGTTCCGCTATCGGGTTGCATTTCTTTTGACAAGAGTTTGAGCATGGTAGACTTTCCTGCTCCGTTCTTTCCGACAAGACCTACCCTATCTCCAGCTCCTAATCGGAACGTAACCTCTTCGAAGAGGTATTCGCCCCCAAAAGCAACCGATAAATTATAAATATTAAGCATTTTTTATCCTTAAAAATTTCAGAGTGGCAAAGGTAACACTTACCTTTGTAAAAAATTCTGTTATGTGTAAAAAAGGCTCAAAATTAAACAGTATTCTTAACGGAAACTGCCCTCGATGCCAAAGCGAAAGCATGTATCTCAGTAAAAATCCGTTTAACATTCTTAAAGCTGCCAAAATGCATGAAAAATGTTCTCACTGTGGGCAACATTACATGATTGAACCCGGGTTCTTTTATGGCGCTATGTATGTGAGTTATGGGGTGGGAATTGCCTTTGGGTTTGCTGCTTTTGTAATCAGTTTTTGGATGTTGGGAGCTTCCCTTTTTAACTCACTAATGGCTATTATTGGTACACTAGTAGTTTTCTATGGCGTGATTATGAGAATATCCAGAAACATCTGGATTAACATTTTCGTTTCTTACGAAGAAGATGCTACAGAAAAACCTTTAAAATAACTTAGTAGGTTTTGGTCATATCCTCATCGACCACCAAGATAAAATCGGCCTTTCCTAAATGCTCTTTTTCGAGTTGGGAAAGGCTTTTTTGTGTAACCGTAGCAATAGTGACAATTTTCAATTCAGGTCGTTCTTGTTTTACGTACCAATAAATCCCTTCATAAAAGTCACTGTGATAACTCCCATGATAGTGAATAAAAATCGAATTAGGCTTTAAATTTTCTACTATAGAATAAGCCATCGTAGCATCTTTTATGGCTTGAGCTTTCGGAAGTTTATCGCCTCCATGACCTTGAGCCATCTCTAACATTTGTTGATATTGCGAAAGCGATGCATCGTATTTTACAGGCAATGGAGCTATCCAAACCTTTTCTTCAGGAGAAAGTGCCTCTAAAGCTTCAAAACCACCTCTATAAACCATACTTGCATAACGTCTGGGAATGTTGGTCGCCACAAAAGCAAGTTGATTGTCTTTTGCAAAATCCACAAGTGGTTTATAATCGGTCTTATGATTGTTCCACAAACGAGCTAAAGTATCTAATCCTTTTTGGTTGATTTCACCTTTCAAATATTGGTTAAGCTGTTGCTGATTGTCTCGCTCTATCATCTCTGCACCTAAAACCAAAGATTTTGACTGATGTAGTTCTTTAGTTAATTTGAGTTGTAACCAATGTGAAATCGGGTTATCGTGAAATTCACCAAAGAGAACTAATTCTGCTTTCTCTGAAGCTTTAACCAGTTTATTATAGCTTGTTTTCTTCCCTTTACTGTCAAACAGTTGATAGGCTAGCCCATTTTGAGCCATAACAGAAAAAGAAAACAATAATACAGTCCAGACAATTAATTTTTTCATAACACTGATTTTGAGTTACAAATATACATTATTGAAAGGATTTTGATAAAATTAACTACATATTAGACAGAAAACCCACATCATTGACACTAAGATATTTACAAAATATTAACAATGTGATAGAAGAGAAGAAATAATTTCTATCTTAGCTAAAACATTAAAAATTAACCCCTATGGAAAACCAAAACACATCTCAAGTAACCAGTGTAAAAGACTGGGCAATCAGAATCTTTTTAGCTTCACTTCCGCTAGTTGGATTGATTTTATTATTAGTTTGGGCCTTCGGAAACGATGGAAACAAAGAGCGCTCAAATTGGGCAAAAGGTAACTTACTTATTGCATTAATTATGATCATTCTATGGTTCTTGATTATTATGCCTCTTTTTGGCATGGCGTTCTTTAGTGCTTTGTCAGGAGCTAATAATTATTAAGAGTAATCCTTAAAAAACGAAAAACCACCTTTTTCAAGGTGGTTTTTATTTTATTTATTTTTGAATTAGTGGTGAAGTACTTCTTCGCCTTCTTTCATCGGTACGTTTTGAGGAACGAAATCTTCTTCATGTCCCGGTTTGCTGTAATCATAAGCCCAACGGTGTACTTCAGGAATAGCTCCAGGCCAGTTTCCGTGGATGTGCTCTACAGGAGCTGTCCACTCCAAAGTTGTAGATTTCCATGGGTTTTGAACTGCTTTCTTACCATAGAAAATGCTTGAGAAGAAGTTATAGAAGAATACGATTTGGAAAAGACCTCCAACGATAGCAAATACAGTGATTACTACGTTAACATCTTGTAAGTCATCAAACAATGGGAATGCTGTGTTTGTATAATAACGTCTTGGAAGACCTGCTAATCCGATAAAGTGCATTGGGAAGAAAACTCCGTAAGCACAAATCGCAGTTACCCAGAAGTGAACATAACCTAAAGTTTTATTCATCATACGACCAAACATTCTAGGGAACCAGTGGTAGATTCCTGCAAACATTCCGTAAAGAGCAGAAATACCCATTACTAAGTGGAAGTGAGCTACAACGAAATATGTATCGTGAACGTTAATATCTAGTGCACTATCTCCTAAGATAATTCCAGTAAGACCTCCAGTGATGAATGTTGATACCATTCCGATAGAGAATAACATCGCCGGGTTTAGCTGTAAGTTACCTTTCCAAATAGTAGTAATCCAGTTAAACGCTTTTACAGCCGAAGGAATCGCAATCAACAATGTTGTAAAGGTAAATACAGATCCTAAGAACGGGTTCATACCTGATACGAACATGTGGTGACCCCATACGATAGTTGACAAGAAAGCAATTGCTAATACTGAAGTAATCATCGCTCTGTATCCGAAGATTGGTTTACGAGAGTTTGTAGCCAATACTTCTGAAACAATTCCCATCGCTGGAAGAATTACGATATATACCTCAGGGTGTCCTAAGAACCAGAATAAGTGTTCGAATAATACCGGAGAACCTCCTTGGTAGTGTAATACTTCTCCTCCGATAAAGATATCAGAAAGGAAGAATGAAGTTCCGAAGCTTCTGTCGAAAAGCAATAGTAAAGCAGCAGACAAAAGAACAGGGAACGATACGATACCGATAATAGCTGTGATAAAGAACGTCCAGATAGTAAGTGGAAGTCTTGTCATAGACATTCCTTTAGTTCTAAGGTTAAGAACAGTAACTACGTAGTTCAACGATCCCATTAATGAAGAAGCGATGAAGATAGCCATAGATACTAACCAAAGTGTCATCCCTAATCCAGAACCCGGAATTGCTTGAGGCAAAGCTGATAGTGGAGGATAAATTGTCCATCCTGCTGAAGCTGGTCCTGACTCAACAAATAGAGAAATTACCATGATAACAGACGAAAGGAAGAACAACCAATATGAAATCATATTCATAAATCCGGATGCCATATCTCTTGCTCCAATCTGAAGCGGAATCAATAAGTTACTGAAAGTTCCAGAAAGTCCTGCTGTCAATACGAAAAACACCATGATGGTACCGTGAATAGTAACCAAAGCCAGATAAGCATCGTTTTTCATAACTCCACCCGGAGCCATTTTTTCACCTAAGAAAATTTCAAATACTTTGAAAGATTCTTCAGGCCAAGCTATCTGCATTCTGAAAAATATAGACATCGCAATACCAATAATACCCATTATCATACCGGTAATAAGGTATTGTTTTGCAATCATCTTGTGGTCTATACTAAAGATATACTTCGTGATGAAGGTATCTTTGTGATGGTGATGTTCCTCGTGATTTTCGTGTCCTGTTGCTGACATATTTTTAAATTATATATGTTGTAAAACGAATCTTATTTTTTACTATTCAATAGCTACTGCAGTAGAATCTACCACTACTTCTGCCGGTGCTGCCTCTACTTCCTCCACAGGATTAAGAACTGAACCTAATGTTGGTTGTTGTGCAATCCATTTGTCAAACTCTTCTTGAGTTTCAACTATAATTTTCATTTGCATGTTATAGTGTGAAGCTCCACAGATTTTGTTACACAACAATAAGTAATCAAACTCATACGGGTCTAGAGCTTCTTCTCCTTTTTTAGCAAGTTCAGCACTTTTTTGACCTCTAATTTTGTTGATATTAGCTACTTTATCCTTCATCTCCGGAGTATCTCTCATCTCTTGAGTTGTCATCGTTGGGATGAATGAGAATTGAGTTACCATACCAGGAACACAGTTCATTTGTGCTCTAAAGTGTGGCATATAGGCAGAGTGCAACACATCTTGAGAACGGATTTTGAATATCACTCTTTTTCCTTTTGGTAAATGTAACTCTCTTACAAGGATATCATCTTGAGTATTTGGATCTGCAGGGTCAACTCCTACTGAGTTTACTCCTTCAATGAAACGAACGTTTGATTTTCCTAGCGTATTATCTTCTCCTGCATAACGAGCTTCCCAGCTAAATTGTTTTGCATAAAGCTCAATATAAATAGCATCTTCTTCGTCTGCCTCATCCACAAACATTACGTTATTCCAAGTATATAATCCGTAAAGAATCAAGATACTTAAAGCAATGATTGGAATGATTGTCCAGATAGCCTCTAAACGGTTACTATCTGCAAAGTATAATGCTTTTCGTCCTTCAGTCCCTCTGTATTTGTATGCAAAATAGTGTAATAAAGCCTGAGTTACAAATTGAACGGCAAATAACATTATAAATGATATAATCATTAGATTGTCTATGCCTGGCCCATGCTCAGAAGCTGCATTATCTAACAATGGAAGATCTCCCCATTTGATAAAGCATAAGAAAGTAAGTGCATAAATAAAGATAAGAAAACCTACCATCAAATATCCGTTGACACGATTGTCTTTAGCATCGGCTATTTGTGAATCTCTGCCTGCAGATCCCATTTGTGCCAAATTGAAAACTTTTTTCATTTGCCAAACGGTAATGCACAACAAAATTAGAACTATAAAAATCAACAAATTAGTCATCTGTTATATCATTTAAAATATTAATAATGAAAATGCTTACTCTCTTCGATTAACGGATTATTCTTAGCCAATAAAGGATATTTAGCTAGCGCACTAAACACTACAAAAATGAACAATCCTAAGAAAAATGCTACTGAACTAATCTCTGGAAGACCGATGAACCATTGGTCTCCAACAGTTGCTGGCATAATCATTACGAAGAAATCCATATAGTGTCCAAAAAGAATAGCAATTCCGACAAAAACAACAATCCAATTCACACGTTTGAAATCTGCACTCATCAATACCACAAGTGGGAAGATAAGGTTAATTGCCATCATTCCGAAGAAAGGTAAAGTATAGTCTTCAATTCTTTGGATAAAGTAAGTAACCTCCTCAGGAATGTTAGAATACCAAATTAGCATGAATTGAGAGAACCAAAGGTAAGTCCAGAAAATACTGATAGCAAACATGAATTTCGCTAAGTCATGTAAATGGCTTTTATTTACGTATTCTAAAAGACCTTTTGATTTCAAGTAAATAGTGATTAAAGTAATAACAGTAATACCACTTACGAAGAAACTAGCAAATACATACCATCCGAAAAGGGTGCTGTACCAGTGTGGGTCAACAGACATAACCCAATCCCAAGCAGCGATTGATTCTGTTACAATAAAGAATACTAAGAACGCTGCAGAAGCTTTAAGTAATTTTTTGTGAATAAGTCCTGCATTTTCAGGTTCGTTATCTTGTCTCAAAGAGTATTTTCTAGAAACAAAACGGTATAGTAACCATCCTGCCATAAAAACAGCTGCTCTAATCAAGAAGAACGGTATATTCAAAAAGCTTGTTTTTCCTTGGATAACTTTATCATTTGCCACAACATCTGCATCCATCCAAACAAAGATGTGGTTAAAATGACCTGCAGAAAGCAATAATAAGATAAACAGAATGATTGCTCCTGGCAACATATAAGCCGTTATACCTTCCATTACTCTGAAAACTACCGGAGACCAACCTGCCTGAGAAGCGTGTTGAATAGCGTAGAATGCTAATACTCCAACAGAAATCAAAAAGAAAAATAGACAAGCCACATACAAAGCACTCCATGGCTTATTTGATAGCTGATGCAAAACGTGTTCTACATGCTCTTGATGCTCAGCGTGTGAAATTTCATCATGGTGATGATCATCGTGAGCTACAGCTCCATGGTGGTGTGCTGCATGTTCTGCTTCTAAGATTTTCTCAACGTCTTGAGTGGTTTTTGGAGCAGACATAAAACTATATCCTATCCCCAAAGCTCCTACTATCATCAAAACGAAAGAAAGCGTTTTTAGCTTACCTGAAAAAGTGTACATATCTGAAAAAATAATGTTCTACAATTTATTATTGTTCTTTTAAACTCATTACATAACGAGCAACTTGCCAACGCTCTGCTTGATTAAGCTGATTAGCGTATGAACCCATGGAATTCAAACCATAAGTAGCAACGTGGAAAACACTCCCTTCTGTAATAGGTCTCTCATTATAATTAGGAACCCCTAGGAATTTCTCTCTTTTTGCCAAAATACCTTGTCCGTCTCCTTTATCACCATGACAAACAGCACAGTAAATCGTATAAAGCTCTTTTGCCTTTTCTGGCTTATAATCACCTTCTGCCAAAGGAGATACCAGATTAGCTCTTGCATCTTCTAATCCTTCTGTAGTGTCAGCATATTCATAAGGCTCAAAACCTCTAGGAATACTTCCTTCTGCCGGAAGTTGACCTTCTTTTCCATTAGCAAATGCAGCCGATTCTGAATAGGTCTCATAAGCTACCGACTCATACATGTTTGGAAAAAACTGATAGTTCGGCTTATTTTCGCTAAAACACGAAACAACCGTTACAGACAAAGCTGCCAGAGCTGTTATTTTATATAAATTTTTCATATTTAAAATTAGTGCTTGTCAACTACTTTAATTTCTACTGCTCCTGTTCTTTCAAAAAAGCTAACCATTTCTTGCTCATCTCCGTGAACAGCTACTTCCATCAAAAAGTGGTCGTCTGTTGTTCTTGGATCCGGGTTCTCTGCTTTTTTACCAATCCATAATTTACTTCTTAGGTAAAAAGTATGTACCATAAGGTGGGCTGCAAAAAACACTGTAAGCTCAAACATAATAGGCACAAAAGCAGGCATGTTCTGAATATAACTAAAGCTTGGTTTTCCTCCGATATCCTGAGGCCAATCTTCAATCATAATATAGTTCATCATCAAGGTAGCAACAGAAAGACCAATAATACCATAAATGAAAGCACAAATGGCAATTCTTGTCGGTGCAAGCCCCATAGCCTTGTCTAGTCCGTGAACAGGGAAAGGCGTATAAATCTCTTCAATATGGTGATGTGCTGAGCGGGTTGCTTTTACCGCATCTAACAATACATCGTCATCGTTGTATAGTACGTGAATAACTTTATTGCTCATTTCTATTAATGATTATGTGAATGATGATCTCCTTTTAACTCTCTTTCTCTTTTGTAGTTGTCTCCTGATGATTTCAAAATAGTTTTCACCTCAGCTTGTGCAATTACAGGGAAACTTCTTGAATATAGAAGGAACAACACAAAGAAAAATCCGATTGTACCAATATAAATTCCGATATCAACAAATGTTGGTTGGAACATTGTCCATGATGATGGAAGGTAATCTCTGTGTAATGAAGTTACGATAATTACGAAACGCTCGAACCACATCCCTACGTTTACTACGATAGAGATTACAAACGAGAACATAATACTTGTTCTTAATTTTTTGAACCACATAAACTGTGGAGAGAATACGTTACAAGACATCATCATCCAGTAAGCCCAAGCATAAGGTCCTGTTGCTCTATTCAAGAAAGCATATTGCTCATACTCTACTCCAGAATACCATGCAATAACTAACTCAGTAATATAAGCCACCCCTACGATAGATCCTGTAATCATGATGATGATATTCATCAACTCAATATGTTGAATCGTGATGTAGTCTTCTAGATTACATACTTTTCTCATGATAATAAGAAGCGTGTTTACCATCGCAAATCCTGAGAAAACCGCTCCAGCAACGAAGTATGGAGGGAAGATTGTTGTATGCCATCCAGGAATTACTGAAGTAGCAAAGTCGAAGGATACGATAGTGTGTACAGAAAGTACAAGCGGAGTTGCCAAACCAGCCAAAACTAGTGACACTTCCTCAAAACGTTGCCAATCTTTGGCTCTACCACTCCATCCGAAAGAAAGGATTGAATATACTTTTTTAGTAAAAGGTGTGATAGCTCTGTCTCTTAGCATTGCGAAGTCAGGTAAAAGACCTGTCCACCAGAACACCAATGATACAGAAAGATAAGTTGAAATCGCAAATACGTCCCAAAGTAGTGGTGAGTTGAAGTTTACCCAAAGTGAACCGAATTGGTTTGGTATAGGTAATACCCAATATCCTAACCAAGGACGTCCCATGTGGATAACCGGGAAAAGTCCTGCCTGAACAACCGAGAAAATGGTCATCGCTTCAGCAGAACGGTTAATCGCCATTCTCCATTTTTGACGGAATAATAAAAGTACAGCAGAGATAAGCGTACCAGCGTGACCGATACCTACCCACCATACGAAGTTGGTAATATCCCAAGCCCAACCTACGGTTTTATTCAATCCCCAAGTTCCGATACCTGTGGAAATGGTATAGGCCATAGAGCCGACTCCCCATAAAAAGGCAGCCAAGGCAATTAAAAATACTGTCCACCATTGTTTGTTGGCTCTGCCCTCTACCGGACGAGCTACATCAACCGTAACATCGTGATAGGTTTTATTTCCTAAAACTAAAGGCTTTCTGATAGGTGCTTCGTAATGAGACATAATCCTTATTTATATATACTATATTATTGCTATTCCGTTATACGTTTCTTACTTTCACATGATAGAACACATTTGGTTTTGTTCCCACATGCTCTAACAAATGATACATTCTTTCATCCTCTTGAAGTTTTGCAACATGACTTTCTTTGTCATTTACATCACCGAAGACCATAGCGCCACTTCCACAAGCTGCAGAACAAGCTACTTCAAACTCATCTGAATTCACAGAACGACCCTCACGTTTTGCTTTCAAGATAGTCGATTGTGTCATTTGAATACACATCGAACATTTCTCCATAACTCCACGAGAACGAACTACTACATCTGGATTAAGAACCATACGTCCTAAATCGTCATTCATGTGATAATCAAATTCTGAGTTTTTGCTATATAAGAACCAGTTGAATCTTCTTACTTTATAAGGACAGTTGTTTGCACAATAACGAGTTCCTACACAACGGTTATAAGCCATGTGGTTTTGACCTTGACGACCGTGTGAAGTTGCCGCAACCGGACAAACTGTTTCACAAGGAGCGTGGTTACAGTGCTGACACATTACCGGTTGGAAAACAACCTGTGGTGTATCATTCGGATGTTCCATTTGACCAAATCCTCCAAGAGAACCATTGTCTCCGAACAATCCGCTGAAAGAGTCTTTTTTATCTGTATCTTCTGCAAATGTCTCTTCAGAAGAATAATATCTGTCGATTCTCAACCAGTGCATATCACGAGAACGTCTTACCTCTGATTTACCTACCACAGGAACGTTGTTCTCTGCATGACAAGCAATCACACAAGCTCCACATCCTGTACAAGCATTCAAATCAATAGATAATTTGAAATGATGACCTACACTTCTGTCGAATGATTCCCAAATATCAACTTTAGAAGCCTCGATAGGTTTGTGATCTAAAGAAACCATCGGAACCGGGTTCCACTCTTTAGCATCTTTTTCGTTGAAATCTACCAAAGTAGTTTCTTTAACGATATCACCTCTACCCATTAGCGTTCTGTGTAACTGCACACAAGCAAATTCATGCCATCCGCTGTTATCTTTGCTAACTGTAGCTACTTGAGTATCTTTAAAGTTTTTGTAAAGCGTATAAGCATTTACACCAACTTGCATTTCAGTTTTTAATCCTGCTTTTCTTCCGTATCCTAAAGCAAGTCCGATAGTACCTTTTGCTTGACCCGGTTGAATAATTACAGGAACGCTTTCTAGTATTGTTCCTCCAACCTCAATAGTGATATAGTGCCCATCAAGAGCTCCGTTTGCCACATTGCGGTTTTTAACTCCTAGCTCTTCAGCATCTACACGATTCATCGTAGCATAGTTGTCCCAAGACACACGAGTAATCGGGTCCGGGAATTCTTGCAACCATGGGTTATTTGCTTGTTGCCCGTCTCCCATTCCTACTTTTGTGTATAGGATAAGCTCAAATCCGTTTGACGGTTGAGATTGAGTCAAAGCAATAGCTGCTTCAGTTACGTTAAGGTTTGCTGTATTTGTAGAAGAAACTTCTGTTACGAAAAGACCGTCGTGAACTGCTTTGTTCCAAGTTTTTCCTGAAAGGATTGACGTTGACCAGAAGTTTTTCAAATAATCGTAGTAAGAAGTTTCATTTTCTGTCCAAGCAAGTAGAGCTTCTTGGAATTGTTTAGAATCAAACAAAGGACGGATAGTCGGTTGCATGATGCTATAATGACCTTTTACGATATTCACATCTCCCCAAGATTCTAAATAGTGAGGAAGTGCTACAGCAATATTAGTTTGTGTTGCAGTTTCGTCTTCTTTCAAAGAGAAAGCAACTGAAAGTTTCGCTTTTTTAAGTCCTTCTGCAAATTCGTCTCCGTTAGGAAGAGAGTAAACAGGATTTACTCCATTCATAATCAAAGTGTGAACTTGACCAGCTTTTAGGTCTGCAAGAAGTTGGCTTACAGCTTTAGTATCTCCTTTACGGATTTGTCTTGTTTTATTAGCATCGAATGCCTCACTTTGAAGTGCCTCGTTGATAGCTAAAGCTAAAACTTGAGCATTTTTATCTTCTAATCCGGTTGCAAAAACTCCTTTGCTTCCTGCTTTTTTAAGTTGGTTTGCAGCGTTTACTACTGCTTCTTCGTTTTGAAGACCAGAAACTGTAATCGCATTTCCGGTAACAATCGAGAAGATTTTAGCAATAGCTAATTTTTGTTGTGCTACAGTCATTGGGTAACGCTTGTCAGCATTAGCCCCAGCTAAACTCATATTTGCCTCAAACTGGAAGTGTTTAGACATCTTACCGTTTTTCGGAATACGTTTTTGAGCATATCCTGTGTCATAACCGCCACCTTGCCAATCGCCAAGAATGTCAGCACCAACAGAAACAACTACATCAGCTTTAGAAAAATCATATTCTGCCAAAGCTCTTTCTCCGTAAACTTGTTCGAAAGCATCTAGAGCATCAGAACAAGAAACTGCATCATACACAACGTGTTTTGCAGTCGGATATTTAGCTGTAAATTCAGCAATCAATTTATCAGTTGACGGACTCGCCATAGTTCCTGTAAGAAGAACGATTTGACCTCCTGTAGCTTGAGCATCTGCCAAAGATTGTTTTACTTTAGCATTCACATCAGCCCAAGAAGCATCTGTTCCATCAATTTTTGGATTTTTCAGACGAGAGCTGTCATACATTGACAATACCGAAGCATGAACACGAGCATTTGCAGAGATTTTAGAATCCGGCAAATTGTTGTTCTCTACTTTGATAGGACGACCTTCTCTAGTCTTAATAAGTATATTGGCAAAATCAAAACCGTCTGCCATAGTAGTAGCATAGTAATCTGCTACACCCGGAATAATTTCCTCCGGTTGTACTACATAAGGAATTGACTTTACTACAGGACCTTCACAAGCAGCAAGAGATGCTGCTGCTGTAGTGAATCCAACGTATTTCAAAAAATCACGTCTTGTTGTAGAAGAAGCAGCAAGTGTTTCTTTATCTCCAAGAAATTCATCTGTAGGAATTTCTTCAACAAACTCGTTATTTCTAAGCGTCTCAACAATAGAGCTGCTTTCGTTTAGCTCCTCAACACTTTTCCAGTATTTTTTGTTTGATGACATATTATAATGATATATTTAGCTTCTTGATTAGTAATGACATTTTCCACACTCTAAACCTCCCATTTGAGCCACGGTAAGTTTATCAACCCCATATTTCTTAGAAAGTTCTTGGTGTATTTTTTCGTAGTATTCGTTGCCTTCCATTTTCACATTGGTAGCTCTGTGACAGTCAACACACCATCCCATAGTAAGATCTGCATGTTGTTCTAACACTTCCATAGTTTCAACAGGCCCGTGACATGTTTGACACTCAAGACCAGCAACTGAAACGTGTTGTGAGTGATTGAAATACACGAAATCAGGTAGGTTATGAATACGAACCCACTTAACAGGTTTCTGAGGTTTTGAATACGTTCTAGATGTAGGATCCCAACCCACAGCTTCATATAACTTTTGAATTTCAGCCGTATAGAATGCTTTTGTATGACCGTTTGCCAAATCTTCTTCTCCGTTATAATCAGAGATGTTTTCGTGACAGTTCATACACACATTCAAAGATGGAATACCAGCTGTTTTACTAGTTCTAGCTGAAGAGTGACAGAATTTACAATCAATACCGTTATCACCAGCATGGATTTTATGTGAATAGTGAATTGGCTGAACCGGTTGATATCCTTTATCAACACCAACTTGCATGAAATATCCGTAACCGAAATAAGCACTTGCAAGAAGCAAGAAGATAACGGATACTAAAACCAAGAACTGGTTTTTAACAAACGCTTGCCATAGTGATGGTCCTTTCTTCTCTTCAATCAACTCTACACCTTTTGCTTGAGCAATGTTTTTAAGCCCTTTGTTAACCATATAAAGCATAGTCACAAGAACCAAAAGCACCACGATAAGCACTCCAAGAACAAGTTCGTTTGAAGAATTATCAGCTTTCACATTTCCGCCAGTAATAGCTCCACCGCCATCAACAACAGCCTCTTCTTTAGGTTGAGCCGTATAAGCTAAAATATCGTCAATATCCGCATCTGAAAGATGAGGAAAAGGAGTCATTACTGAACCTTTATACTCTGCGAAAATTTTGTTTGCATAAGCATCTCCAGATTTAATAACTTCTGAGCTGTTGTGAATCCACTTATGTAACCAATCTCTATCAAGCCTATCTGTCACCCCTCTAAGAGAAGGACCTGTCATTGGCTTGTCTAGATGGTGACAAGCAGCACAATTTGAATTAAACAATGCTTTACCTTTTGCCGGATCCCCATCCTGAGCATAAAGAGTTACAAAAGCACTAAATACGAAGAATAAGCTCAATAAGAAAATTCTCGAAACAGAGCTATGGTTTCCCACTTTTTTCATACTAAAAACGATTATCGTTTATATTTGGCATAATTTTTTCTATCCCTAAATCTCAAGAAAGACTAAATAATCTCCCTTGACCAAAAAATCTGCACAAAAATACAATATAAAGAATATTCTCAAAGCCCAAAACGACTTATAGTGGTTAATTTATAAGCATTCTAAATAAGTCAAGAATATTAAGTTTAATATAAAGTACTACATTTACCTAAAAGATAATTTGTTATGAAAATTTCCCTTACAAAAATCACTCTTGCCGGAGTTTTTGTTTTTATACTCAACAACAATAATTTATGGGCTCAAAATACTGGGGTTTCCGTGAATCAGGATCCAAAGTTTGAGCAGCTTTTAGAGGAAAAAAGAAAGATTAATTCTTCTATTACTGCCAACGACCGATATAAAATTCAGATTTTCTACGGAGATATTCAGAATGCCAGAAAAGTATTGGCAGATTTTCAGAAAAATTTCCCTTCTCTTGATGCTACCATTATTTTCAGCTCTCCGAACTATAAAGTTCAGGTCGGAAACTTCAAAACCAAAATTGAAGCTGACAGAAATCGTCAAGAAATACTGACAAAATATCCTGATGCTTTGGTAGTAAAACCTTCTAGGTAAGCTTTAGTTTGTCAGTTATCTAAGAAGAAAGTAAGGTTTGACACAAAGACAACCTTATGCATCTGCTTTTCTAGAAGCAATTTTTGATGCTAAAAAACTCAAAAACATGATTGTTGCAAAAACAATAATCACGTTTTGGAAAGTAAATTTCACAGGATAAGCCAGTGTAGAGGTAAGCATCCAGAAACTGAATTGCTGTTGTAAAAGCACAACAACAATACCCAGACTAAGTCCTATCATACACCCAAAAAAGCTCAGCAAAGTACCTTGATAGAGGAAGATTCTTTTTAATCCTTTGGCATCTAGCCCAAGATTAGCAAGGGTTTTCAGATGATGCTTCTTATCGATAATCATCATAATTATGGTTCCGATAAGGGTAAAAAGCGTAATAATTATAACCAATGTCACCACCAGATAAACCACAAAATTTTCTGTATTGAGCATTTTGTGAAGCGCATCGTTGAGTTCTGTTCGGTTTTTGACGCTCACTCCTGTCGGGAAAATTTTCGCCAATTCAGATTTTATATGACTTTCTGAAGCTCCTTCTTTGAGTCGAATTTCGATTCCTGATACTTGATTTTCGTCTAAATCCAATAGGGTTTGAACCAATGGCAGAGTCGCAAAAACATAACGAGCATCCAAATCTTCGTCTTCAAAAGAATAAATCCCTAAAGGTCGAACGGACATCTTATTGAAATCGTCTTGAGAAATAGAACCTTTTCCTGGTTTTGGAACCAAAAGTTGCATTTCATTCTCATAATCAAAAATGCCTATAGACAGCTTGTGAGCTATTTTATACCCTACAGCAACTTGGTCTGCCTCCACGGCCCATTGTCCAAAATACACATGGTCTTCTACAGGATTTACCCAAACAAAACTACTATCCACTCCTTTGATATAAGCAATATGCTCTTTAGAATCATATCGAAGTAAAACTCTTTCTTCAATGATTTTACTGTAATATGCAATTCCTTCAATTTGCTGAAGTCTTTTCTCTTGCTCCGCATCAAAAGTCATGGTTTTCCCTTCAGTCACCACAAGTTTTAAATCCGGATCGAAATCATTGATAAACGAAAGGCTGAACTCTCTAAGTCCGCTAAAAACAGAAAGCACCACAAACATCACCATTGCACCCACCAAAATACCAACAGCAGTAATTCCGGTTATGATGTTAATAGCAGAGCTTTTACTCTTGCTGAAAACATATCTTTTAGCGATGTAGAATGGGAAATTCATTAGGTGGCAGTAATTAAAAAGCAAAGAAGTTTAATTACGACACACGTTATTAAACCTCTTTACTTCTTGTTTTTTTAATATTTAGTTTTTTGTTCTAACAATCGTTTTGTTTCGGATTTCAGACCAATCAGAAAGGATGTTCAATGATTCTTCTACATACACATCTTTCGATAGATTTGTATGCCATCTTTCACGTTTTTTCGCCAAAGCTGAATCGTTTTTCATCATCTCTTTCTCATAAGGAAGTGAAGCAAACTTCAAATCATTTTTATATTTTTTCAAAGCATCAAAAGCCTTACGTTCTTTCTCGGTTTGCTCTTCTGCAGCTTTGAATTTCTCGTAATTTAGACTGTAGTCATATTTATTTCTTTGCTCATCAATCCATTTTGCATTGCGATCAATCAAATTAAACTGCTCGTTCTGAGCAACCCTTTGTCTGCTATTAGCCAAAAGTAAATCAAAATTTACTCCTGTATTATATGGCGAATAAGATGCAGAGTTGATTTTATCCCAAACCATTGCATTTTTTTGGTCTTTTTCACCTATATCCACATACGAATATCTATCCGGAAGCACCACATCACTTTTCACTCCTTCAAGCTGAGTCGAACCTCCATCAATACGGTAATATTTCTGGATAGTGATTTTTACGGCTCCAAAATCATCTTCTGTATTTCTAACAAATCGGTTTAAATCTACAAAATTCTGAACAGTTCCTTTTCCGTATGTATGCTTGCTTCCTACTATGATTCCTCTTTTGTAATCTTGCATAGCTGCTGCAAAAATCTCAGAAGCCGAAGCCGAGAAATTATTCACCATAATCACCAAAGGCCCGTCCCACATTACTGAAGAATTTCTATCCTGATGCACTTCGATTTTTCCGCCTCCGTCTTTCACTTGAACAACAGGTCCTTTTTCAATAAAAAGTCCTGAAATATCAATGGCTGTTCTTAACGATCCTCCTCCATTTCCTCTAAGGTCAACGATTAAACCTTCGATGTTTTCTTTTTTCAAACGTTCGATTTCAAGAGCCATATCTTTGGCTGCATCACGACTTTTATTGTCATTAATATCAAAATAGAACTGGGGTAAATAGATTACTCCGAATTTCTCGCCGTCTTTATCAACAATAGCTGAGCGAACATACGATTCTTCCATTTCAACCACATCACGAGTAATCGGAATTTCCAGTATAGAACCATCAACACGTTTTACGGTAAGAATAACTTTAGTTCCTTTTTTTCCTTTGATGAGTTTTACCACATTATCTAATCGCATACCTGAAATATCAACAGGTTCTTCTTTTTCTTGAGCTACTTTCAGGATTAAATCTCCAGCTTCCAAAACGCCTTCTCTCCAAGCAGGACCACCGGAGATAAGTTCGCTCACTTCAATAACATCACCTTTTTTCTGTAATCTTGCTCCGATTCCTTCAAACTTTCCGGCCAAACCTGCATCAAAATCTTTTTTATCCTGAGGAGCCATATAGTTTGTATGTGGGTCAAACTGTTCTGTAATTGCATTTACATACATCGAGAACCACTCAGTTCTGGTCAAATCTTCCATAAAACTGAAAAAATCATTGAACGTTTTGAGCTCGCTCTCTCTTTTTTCAACTTCTAATTCTTCAAAAGTTTTGATTGTTATGGGTTCTTTAGACTTTTTAGGAGTAGCAATTTCTTCTGATTCTTCATTTCCAAACTCATCATCTGAAGTAGTTTCTCCGTTTTGAGTTTGTAACTCCGTATGGATTTTAGACAAAACCGAAAGCTTCAATTGCTTTCTCCATTTTTCTTTCAGTTCTTTTTTGTCTTTTGCATACGGTTGTTTCTCATAATCCAAATTAAAATATTCTTCTTCAGAATAGTTAAATGGAGATTGCAGGATTTCTGTCGTATAACCTTTAGCCTCTTCTAAACGCTCTAAAAAACGAGTGTTCACAAGATTGAAAAACGTAATATCTTGACCTTTAATTTGGTCATCCAACAACAGTTCATATTTCGAAAATTCTTCGATATCTGATTGCAAAAAGAAACGCTTGTTAGCGTCTATTTCTTCCAAAAAAGACTTATAGAGTTTTTTCGAAAATTCATCATCTATATCTTGAGGGTGATAATGAGCATTTTCCAACACCATTGTTACAAGCTGCAAGAGCAATTTATCCTTATCTGAAGCTCCGTCAAATTTCTCGGGTTTGGGCATAAAACCCCATAGTGCCAAGGCAAAAACCCCTACAAGCACTAACGCTTTATAATTCCTTTTCATAAACGCTATAATAAGATTCATTTTAACTTTTAGGCTAAGATACATAAAAACCATACCAAGCAACAAAAAAGCTAGATAATTTTTTGTTAAAGGGAAAAAGGATTAATTATCTATTGTATTTTATGTAGTTTTGTAATCATTAAAAGCCTTTAGATGGAAAATAGACCTCTTATTTTAGTTACCAATGACGACGGAATTTCGGCTCCCGGACTCCGAATGTTAATCTCAATCGCAAAAGAATTTGGAGAAGTTATAGTAGTCGCTCCAGACAGCCCTCAATCAGGAAAAGGACATGCCATAACCGTAAGCACGACTTTATATTTAAACAAAGTAGATATCGACCCGGAAGTTGCTATGGAATACAGTTGTTCGGGCACTCCGGTAGATTGTGTCAAGATGGCGGTACACGAAATTCTGAAAAGAAAACCTGATTTGTGTGTTTCGGGTATTAATCACGGCTCGAATTCTTCTATCAACGTGATTTATTCAGGAACGATGAGTGCTGCCTTAGAAGCCGGAATCGAAGGAATTCCTGCAGTTGGTTTTTCATTAGATGATTTTGGTTGGAATGCAGATTTTGAGCCTACGAAAATCTACATCAGAAAAATCATTCAAAACATTTTGGATAACGGACTCCCGAAAGATGTTGTGCTGAACGTAAATTTCCCAAAAATCAAAGAAGAAGAAATCAAAGGAATCAAAATTTGCCGTCAAGCTAAAGCCATGTGGATAGAGCGTTTTGATAAACGAACAAGTCCTCACAATCGAGATTATTATTGGCTAACAGGAGAATTCGTAAATTACGACAAAGGAGAAGACACAGACGAATGGGCTCTGGCCAACGGATACGTTTCAGTCGTCCCGGTGCAGTTTGACCTTACGGCTCATCATGCTATACAAACCTTAAACACAACTTGGAATATCAATGAATAAAATACACCTACTTTACGGATTTTTAATCGGACTAGCTGTAGCAGCTATCGGATGCTATCTTTATATAGAAATTTTTACAGAATATTATTTTGCAGAAGGTTTTAAAATTTTAAAATCTCACGGACAGGTTGGGAAACTTATTACCTTAGGCACTGTACCAAATCTTGCCGTATTCTTCCTCTTACTTCGCATGAAAAAAGAATTAATGGCAAGAGGTATCGTACTTGCTGTAATTGTATTAGCTTTTGTAAGCTTTTTGTTTTTGAATTAATGTGAAGCTTTAGGCTTTTTGAATAGCTTCACAATCACCGGAATTGTAGTAATCAATACGATAGTCAGAACAATAAGACCAATATTGTCTTTAAGTTCTATCCCGAAAATGCGACCAACCAAACCATTTAGGTAGTGACCTGCAAAAATCAAACTGAAAGCCCAAAGAACAGAGCTGATGATATTGTACAACGTAAATTGTTTCTTATCCATTCCAGCAATTCCTGCTACAATAGGTGCAAAAGTTCTGAAAATCGGGAAGAAACGAGCATAGATGATGGCTCTTCCACCATGTTTTGCGAAAAAGTCTTTCGATTGAAAAAGATATTTTTTCTTAAACCAAAAAGTATCTTCTTTTTTGTAGAGGTAAGTACCGCTTTTAGCTCCAAACCAATAGCCTACCGAGTTTCCAAGAATTCCCGCCACAGCTACTAAAGTTGCAAGCACAAATACATTAATAAAATCTCCTTCAAGATGCACAAATTGACTCACAAGCTCTGTAGAATAAATTCCTGACAAGAACAATAAACTATCTCCCGGAAGGAAAAATCCTACAAAAAGACCTGTTTCTGCAAAAACAATAAACAACACTACCCAGAGTCCTATAGACATTCCTCCGATTTTCATGTTGATATAAAATTCAGGGTTTATGAGTTGCAACCAGTCAAAATCTTGCATTATAAATAAATTTATTTAAATAATTTGTTCGTACTTTTTTTAGTGGTCGAAAATAAGTCTTTTAAATCGAATTGAAGTTAAAAAAAAGAAAAAAAATCGTTTTTATTTACAAACCGTTTTTCTGGACGATTTCCTTAATGTTTTGTTCTTCTTTTTTCGGATAAATCATTAGCACATCATCAGTTTCTACAACAATATAATTACTCAAACCTTTAAGAACCACAAGCTTTTTACCTTCGGTTCTGATGATGTTGTTTTTAGACTTCTCTGAAATCACATTAGCGTTGACAATGGCGTTTTTATTTTCGTTTTTCGGAAGTTTTTCATAGAGCGAACCCCAAGTTCCGAGGTCATTCCAATCAAAAACAGAAGGAAGAACATAAACATTATCAGCTTTTTCTAAAATAGCGTAATCAATCGAAATGTTTTCTGATTTCGGATAATTCTCTTCAATAAAAGAAGCCTCGTTTGGCGTATTATAAAAGTCGTTTCCTTCTTCAAAAAGAGAAAACAAGTCAGGTTGATATTTTTTAAACGAAGCTAATACAGAATCTGCAGACCAAATAAAAATTCCGGCATTCCACAAAAAGTTTCCGCTATCCAAAAAATCTTGAGCGGTTTTCAGATTAGGTTTTTCACGGAATTGCTTCACTTTTTTAATCGCATTTTCATCTAGTTTATCGTATTCGATATAGCCATAACCCGTGTTGGGGAACGTAGGTTCAATCCCCAAAGTCATTAAAGCATCGTTATTAGCAGAAAAATCGAAAGATTGTTTCAGGTGTTGAACAAATGAATTTTCGTCTTTTATCCAATGATCTGACGGAGCCACAACTATCTGAGCATCCGGATTAAGTTTATGGATTTTCATCGAAGCATACAAAATACAAGGAGCTGTATTTCGCATAGCCGGCTCTAAAATCACCTGATTTTGATTGATATTCAGCTGTTGCAGAACCAAATCATTATATTTCTGATTGGTTAACACCAAAATATTTTCTGTCGGAATGATTTTCTGCAAACGGGAAAAAGTTTTCTGCAAAAGCGTTTCCCCTGTTCCTAACATATCGTGGAACTGCTTCGGAAAATCAGAAGTAGAGACAGGCCAAAATCTTGAACCGATTCCTCCTGCCATTAATATAGCGTAGAAATTTTTATCTTTTTTCATAAAATCAATATCGCCCCCAAAGGTACGAAATTCAGTTATACTTATATTATAAGGGGAATTATAAAAAAAATTTCTATTTTTACCCCTTAAAAATTATAGTTAAAAAAATTATGATAAATAAAAAGGTAAACTCCGTTGAAGAAGCTCTTCAGGGCATCGAAGACAATCTCACAATTATGTTTGGAGGTTTTGGTTTATGTGGTATTCCTGAGAACTCTATTCATCATCTAGTTCAAAAAGGAGTAAAGAATCTTACTTGTATTTCAAACAATGCAGGAGTTGATGATTTCGGATTAGGATTACTCCTACACAAAAGACAAATCAAAAAAATGATTGCTTCTTATGTTGGGGAAAATGCAGAATTCGAACGTCAGATGCTTAGCGGAGAACTAGAAGTGGAACTTACACCACAAGGAACTTTGGCTGAAAAATGTAGAGCTGCTCAAGCCGGAATACCTGCTTTTTATACCCCTGCCGGATACGGAACCGAAGTAGCAGAAGGAAAAGAAGTGAAAATTTTCAACGGAAAACCTCATATTTTGGAGTATGCCTACGAAGCAGATTATGCTGTAGTAAAAGCTTGGAAAGGTGACGAAGCCGGAAATCTTATCTTTAAAGGAACTGCTAGAAACTTTAACCCATGTATGTGTGGTGCTGCTAAAATCACTATTGCAGAAGTAGAAGAATTAGTTCCTGCAGGAACCTTAGACCCGAATCAAATTCATATTCCGGGAATTTTCGTGCAACGAATCTTTCAAGGAGAAAAATTTGAGAAAAGAATAGAACAAAGAACCGTAAGAAAAAGAGCATAATTATGTTAGATAAAGTAGGAATTGCTAAACGAATTGCACAAGAACTTAAAGATGGATATTTCGTAAACCTCGGAATCGGAATCCCGACTTTGGTAGCTAATTATATCCCTGAAGGAATCAACGTTGAATTCCAAAGTGAAAACGGAGTTCTCGGTATGGGGCCATTTCCTTTTGAAGGAGAAGAAGATGCAGATGTTATCAATGCAGGAAAACAAACCATCACTACTCTTAAAGGAGCTAGTTTTTTTGATTCGGCTATGAGTTTTGGGATGATTCGCGGAAAACATGTTGACTTAACCATCCTAGGAGCTATGGAAGTTTCCGAAAACGGAGATATTGCCAATTGGAAAATTCCCGGAAAAATGGTAAAAGGAATGGGCGGCGCTATGGATTTGGTAGCTTCAGCCGAAAACATCATCGTGGCTATGATGCATGTCAATAAAGCGGGAGAAAGCAAAATTCTTAAAAAATGTACGCTTCCACTTACAGGTGTAAACTGTGTAAAGAAAGTAGTAACCGAATTGGCCGTATTGGAAATTACTCCGAAAGGATTTAAACTTTTGGAAAGAGCTCCGGGAGTTTCTGTGGAAGATATTATCAAAGCTACCGAAGCAGACCTTATTATAGAAGGAGATACTCCTGAGATGAAACTCTAATCGTAAAACAAATATACTAATGAGCAAAATTAAGAGCATCATATTACTATTATTTATAGGAGTAATTTCATTAGCTTGTTCCTCAGATGACAATTCTGGGAATAATAATGACCCAAATATTCCACAATTGGGGTATTTTCCTCAAAATGTTGGGGACTATTGGGTATATGATGTTCAAGGTGAAGGTCTCTCAGGAGAAGATTATTTATATGTAAGTGGAGAAACCACAGAAAACGGAAACACATATAAGACATTTGCCACTCAATCTGCTCCTACTGGTTTTTACTCTACACTCCTTACAACAGGAAAATTATCTTCTAGCAATTCAAAAACACTTTATACCGGAACTATTAATATAGGAGAAATGCTTGGTGGTATGGAAGGCTTAACTTTTAACCTCACCAATTTTGTCGTACTCGACACTGAGGCTTCTCAAGGAAATTTATTAAGTTCTGAATCAGGTGAAGTTTATCAAAATTTCGGAGAGTATGCACTAGATGTAGAATATAATCTATCCTCTACCTCAGAAGGGAATTTAGAATCTTTTACTTTAGAAAATGGTTCAACTTATAACGATGTTAAAATTGTTAACTTAACATTTTCTTTAAAAATTGACTTTGTGATAACATTTATGGGAATTCAAATTCCTTATACCGTATTAGACACACAAAAAGTAATTTCATCAAATCAATATTATGCGAACAATATAGGTATGATATTTGCTGACACAAACATAGAATATCATTTGGAAGAAATTCCTGATCTAGGAATCGAAATAATGATTCCTGAAAATTATCAATCTAACCTTAAAGAGATTTTAACAAATTTCTCAATAGGAATTGCTGAATAATCAAAAAAGGAAAATGATTTTTAATTCAAAAAAGACCTTTTTCTATTCAAAATAGATTGATTTTATGTAAAAAATAAGAAATAAATTTTTTTCTTTGGAAAGAAAGAATAACTTTGCAGAAAAATTAGATTTTAAATTTAATCGTACGGATATGAAAAAAATCATTTTATCAGTTCTAGCTTTAACATCTTTTACGATTGTTAATGCACAAGAAACCGAAAAAGAAAAGCGAGTTGACTATAACAGATGGTCAATTGAAGCCAACGGAGGTTTTAACAAAGCCATTGGAATGTGGGGAGTTAACTTCAACCAAGGTTATAATAACGGAGTGGGCTTCAGACACTTTGATGTAGGTGTACGTTATATGCTTAGTACAAAAGCAGGTCTAAAATTAGATTTTGGATATGACACTTTCAACGAAGCTAGCGGACCTGCATACGATGCTAACATGTGGCGTGTTGGATTACAAGGAGTAGTAAATCTAGGAAGAGTATTAGATTTTCAAGATTGGACAAATACCATTGGTCTATTAGCACATGCTGGAGGAGCTTATGGGTCTTACAATACTGATTTTAAAGATGATCCTGTTCTAACAGCTATGGCTGGTTTGACTTTACAGTTCAGATTAAGTGATCGTTTTGCTGTTACTTTAGACGGAACTGCTTTAAACAACTTTGGTCAAGATCAAACTTTCAACGGAGGGCAACGTGATACGAAATATATTAACGTAACTGCAACTGCTCCTGGAGGAAGCTACCCTGGTACAGGTACAGCAACAGTTAACGGACAAACTGGAGCTGTAAATATTACAGTAGTAGTACCAGACCAAACTGTAACTGCTTCTGCTGTAGATCCTTCTGCTAAATATTTTAAAATGTTTGCACCTATCTTAAATGCTTCTGTAGGGGTTACTTATTATTTAGGTAAGAAAACTCACGCAGACTGGTATGTAAATGACAATAAAACTAATGATGAACTTACTTCATTAGAAAGCAGAATTGCTGAACTAGAGGCTATGCTTGTTGACTCTGATAAAGATGGAGTGCCAGATTATCTTGATGCAGAGCCAAACTCTATCCCTGGTGTAGCAGTTGATACTAAAGGTAGAACTGTTGATACAAACGGAAATGGTGTTCCAGATGAGTTAGAGACTTATTTCGAAAACAAATACGGAACTGCTATTACTAAACTTGAAGGTGAAAAAGCAAAAGAAGCTGAAGCAGTTGTTGACTTAATCAACAGAGGTTATGTGACTACTTATTTCGACTTCAACAAAACACAGCCTACTAACGTATCAACTCACGGAATTGACTTTATCCGTACTTATTTGATAAACAATCCTGATAAATCTGTAGATATCTTCGGACATGCAGACGAAATAGGCCCAGAAAAATACAACTACACTTTGGCTAATAAGAGAGCGGAAAGCGTAAAAGAAATCCTAGTAAAAGCTGGAATTGATGCTTCAAGATTGAATGTTATTTCTCGTGGAGAAGACAAATCAGTTGAGCCTTCATCAGCTGGAGCTCGTAAACTAGTAAGAAGAGTTACTTTCCAAGTAAAATAATCTTATAGTTAATAAAATTCTAAAAACTGCCTGAAGTGATTCAGGCAGTTTTTTTATGCCTTAGAATTGTGTAATTTTATCATCTAAAAATTTCTATATGAATTTCACTAAAGAAGAATTTCTAGAATTCTCAAAAAAGATTTGCAAAAACACCCTAATGGAGACTTTAGAAATAGAGTATATTGATATGGGTGAAGACTTTCTTAAAGCTAAAATGCCCGTAAATTCAAGAGTTCATCAGCCTATGGGACTACTTCATGGCGGAGCCTCTGTAGCATTGGCTGAGAGCGTTGGTAGTGCAGCTTCTTTGATGTTTATAGATGTTTCAAAGTTTGAAGTTAGAGGAATCGAAATCTCTTCTAATCACCTGAAAAGCAAAAAAGAAGGAACCGTTTTTGCCACAGCTAAAATTATCCATCGGGGAAAAACCATTCACCTTTGGGAAATAAAAATCACAGACGAAGACGACAACTTAATTTCTCTCTGTAAACTAACCAATATTGTGCTTCCAAAAAATGCTTAAAACAGTTCAAAAAAATCTTTCTGAAAAGGTTCCTTTTGTAGTATATGCAAAACCCAATTCTAATGAATTATGTGGTATTTTTCAGAAAAATAAAAGTCTGAACTACCTAGAGAATTTCACACAAGAAGGATTTGTTTTTGCTCCGTTTGACAATTCCTTAAAAACGATTTTAATCCCTTTTAACGATTCAGAAGTTATACAAGAACTTTGGAATCAAGAAGAAGATAATGAGTATTCATCATCGCTGGATACATCCTATACTGAATCTGACAAAGCACATTTCGAAAAACTCGTTGAAAACATGATTTTCGAGATTGAAAAAGGGCAAATAAGCAAAATTGTAGCTTCTCGAAAAGAAGATTTTTCCCCTAATGATTTAGACATAATTCAACTTTTTAAAAAGTTATTCCATAAATACCCAACTGCATTTCGTTATTGCTTTTATCATCCAGAAATAGGACTATGGCTCGGAGCCACTCCTGAAAAACTACTATCTGTAAACAACAACATTTTGCAAACCATGGCTTATGCCGGAACTCAAAAATACGAAGGAAAAACAGAGGTCGTTTGGGGGGAAAAAGAAAAGCAAGAACAACAATTTGTAACCGATTTTATTGTAGAAAATCTCGGTTCTGAAGCAGAAAACATAGAGTTATCTGAACCTTTTACATCTCAGGCCGGTACACTTTTACACATCCGAACAGATATTAAAGCTCAATTAAAAAACAATTTTTCATTAGAAAAAATTATTCAAAAACTTCACCCTACTCCGGCTGTATGTGGTTTTCCAAAAGAGTTAGCCAAACAATACATCCTTATTAATGAAGGTTATGACAGACGATTTTATTCCGGGTTTTTGGGAGAACTCAACATGGGAGAGAATAAAACTTCTGAATTGTATGTTAACCTACGTTGCATGGAAACCCAAGACAAAAAAGTAAGTTTTTATATTGGTTGCGGAATCACCAAAGACAGCATACCTGAAAAGGAATTCTTTGAAACCGTAAACAAATCTGTCACAATGAAAAGCCTTTTTTAATTCTTCGTATCTTTGTTTCTATAAATCTAGAACCTACAAAAAATGAAATTAGATATATTAGCTTTTGGGGCTCATCCTGACGATGTAGAATTGGGCTGTTCCGGCACTTTGGCCAAAGAAATTTCCTTAGGCAAAAAGGTCGGGATAATCGATTTGACTCAAGGAGAATTAGGCACTCGAGGCTCTGTAGAAAAGCGATATCAGGAAGCAGCCAAAGCTTCTGAGATTTTAGGTGTTTCTGTCCGTGAAAATCTCAAATTCAGAGATGGATTTTTCATAAATGACGAAAAACACCAACTCGAAGTCATCAAAATGATTCGTAAATACAAACCTGAAATTATTCTGTGCAATGCTATAGACGACAGACATATCGATCATGGAAAAGGAAGTAAATTAGTCTCTGATGCTTGTTTTTTATCTGGTCTACGAATGATTGAAACACAACTGGACGGACAAAAACAAGAAGTCCACAGACCCAAAGTTGTGTATCATTACATTCAATGGAAGAATATCGAACCTGATTTTGTAGTTGATATTTCTGATTTTATGCAACAGAAGCTAGATGCGGTTTTTGCTTATGATTCTCAGTTTTTTAAGCCTGATTCCAACGAACCTGTCACTCCGATTGCAACTCAAAATTTTCAGGACAGCATAGAGTATCGAGCCAAAGATTTAGGTCGCTTGATTGGTGTGGAATATGCTGAGGGTTTCACCGTAGAGCGATATGTTGCTGTAAATAGTTTGTCAGATTTGATATAAAATTTGGCGTATGAAAAATATTTTGTATATTTGCACTCTCAAATGAGACATGGTGATTGTAGCTCAGTTGGTTAGAGCGTCGGATTGTGGTTCCGAAGGTCG